>NZ_JBEXID010000017.1:0-118915 GCF_040608395.1 Streptomyces sp. NPDC005181 | reverse complement strand
GTGGCGCACCCGGCATCCGGGTGCGCCACCTCTCTCGCGTAAGGCATGTCCTCAGTCGAAGCTCAGCGTGCGGTAGACCGTCACGTTCCCTGCGAGCTCCTGGCATGCCTGGGCCGCGGCCGCCAGCTGGCTGGGGCAGTCCGGGGCCGAGGTGTCGAGGAGGATGCCGAGCGTGGTGCCGCTGTGCCCGACGACCACACCGAGACCGCCGACCGATGCGCAGATGCCGGTCATGGCCTCCAGCGACCATTTGTGGCGCAGGGCTTGATTCATCGATGCGCTGGCCGTCGCGACCCGGCCGACCTCGGCCAGGTCGCGCCGGGCCACCGCGTGCGTGATGCGGTCGAGCAGCCTCGAGTACTCCCGCTTGTCGCCTGCGGTGAACGGCTTGGGGATGTTGTTGAAGTCGACCGTGTCGACCTCGCCGCCCTCATCCACGCTGACCACCGCCATCGAGGGCAGTGAGCCCAGGCAGGCCCGCAGGCGCACGCTGCGGTGGTGGTACGCGACGACCGACTGGTACAGCACGCCGTCCGTCGGTTCGATCCTGGCGAGGTAGGACTCGATGCGGCGCGGAGGCATGGGCTCGTCCAGAGCGTTGGCCACGGCCCGGGCCGTGGCCACGAGGTCGGCGGACGAGCTGGCGAGGCCCTTGCCCTCGGGCAACATGCTGTCGATCTTCAAGGCGCCGCCCACGGGCCGCCCCACATCCTCCAGGATCATGGATGTGAGCCGGAGAGCCTTCTTCTTGTGGGGCGGCCAGACCAGCAACTCACCGTCATCCGGGTGGAGTTCGAAGCGCGCCACGGCCCAGCGCGCGACGGGTAGCGTCACCAGGAAGTCGCCGTCGTCCTCGGGCAGCACCCCCTGGAGCAGCTCACCGAAGGTGCCGAAGGCCGAGCTGACCCCGGTGGCGGCCGCGCGGCGGTAGTCCGGGTGTGCCGCGAGTGTCTGGAACGTAGTCACCTGGCCTACCTAGCCCTGTCGTTCCGGCTGCAGGCAGGCGGCCCGCACCAAACGTGCGGTATCCGCAGGCCGCGTGCTGACGAAGTAGTGGCCGCCCTGCTCCAGTTCGTGGAGCGTGACCTGGTCGGAAACCGTCTTCCAGTCTCCGTACCCCTCACCGGACCGTGCGGTGGAGGTGTCGTCCCGTGCGAGGACGACGTCGACCGGGGTGTCGACCCGGTGAGACGCGGCGTCCTCGTGGATCCGGATCAGATGAGTGTTGGAGGTGAGGACGTCGTGCCGGTAGGCGCGGCCCACCACGTCGACGCGCTCCGGCTTGAGCGCGTCGAGCTCGACGTAGGCGTTGTCGGCGCGCAGCCTGCCGAGCAGGGTCTTGTTGTCGGCGTCGGACACCTCAGCCATCTCCGCGCGCAGGGTCTCGGTGTCGTCCAGGAGAAGGGCGCCGATGAAGACGCGTTCGGCGGGGGTTGCGGCCTCCTCCAGCAGCCGGGCGGTCTCCAGGGCGACCGCGGCGCCGGCGCAGTGGCCCCACAGCAGGACGGGCGTGGAAACCCGCTCGGCGATCTCCTCGCGCACCCGGCGGGCGAGGGCGGGCACGTCTTCCATAGCCTCGGTGTCGTCGGCGAAGTCGTGCCCGGGCAGTTCCACGCCCAGCACGGCGATGCCGTCGCGCTGCAGTTCGGCGGCCAGGGAGCGGAAGTTGACGGCGTTGCCGCCCGCGTAGGGGAAGCAGACGAGGGTGTGGTGGGGGGTGCGCACGGTCGACAGCGGCTGGAGCAGCCTGGCCGTCGTGTCCTGTGCGCCGCGTCCGCGCTCGTCGAGCGCGGCGGCGAGGTCGGCGAGGACCGGGTGGGCGACGAGATCCTTGAGCGAGAGCGCGCGGTCGAGGCGTACCAGGAGGCGCACCGCGGCGAGGGAGGTACCGCCGAGCTCGAAGAAGCCGTCGGCCCGCCCGATCCGCTCGAGGGGGACGCCGATGACCTCCGCCCACAGCATCGCGAGGCGGCGCTCGGAAGGGGTGCTGGGCGCGGCGTAGGGGGCGCCTCCGTGGCCCAGAGTGCCTGCGAGTCGCGCCAGGCCCTTCTTGTCGATCTTGAGGTTCTCGGTGAGCGGGAGGCGCTCCAGCTGGTGGAAGTAAGTGGGCATCATGTAGTCGGGAACGAGCGCCGCGAGGAAGTCGCGGACCTGCTCGGCGGGGACCGCGCCGGCGCTGCTGAAGAACGCGACGAGGTTGCGCTGTTCTCCGGTGGCGCCGTCGATGACGACCGCGGCCTCCCGGATGCCCTCCATGGCCAGGAGCTTGTTCTCGATCTCGCCGATCTCGATCCGGAATCCACGGATCTTGACCTGCTCGTCGCGGCGCCCGCGGTACTCGATGCGGCCCTCGGGCAGCCAGCGCCCGTAGTCGCCCGTGCGGTACATCCGGGTGTCCGCGCGGAAGGGGTCGGGGACGAATGCCTCCCGGGTGCGCTCCTCGTCGTTGATGTAGCCGCGACCCACGCACACACCGGAGAAGGCGATCTCGCCGACCGAGCCGAGCGGCACGATCTCCAGGTTCTCGTCCAGGATGTACGTGTTGACGTTGCGCAGGGAGCGTCCGACCGTCACGAAGTCACGCTCGGGCACCGCGTCGAGGATCTCGTGCATTGTGTCGTCGGACACCTCGGTCGCACCGTAGGCGTTGGACAGTTTGATGCCCGGGAAGACGCCGAACCAGCGCTGCACCAGCTCGTACTTGAGTGCCTCACCGGTCACCGACACGATCCGCAGCGCACCGAGGTCCCGCGGGTGCTGCTCCAGGTGCGTGAGCATGACTTCCAGGTACGAGGGGACGATCTGCGCCACGGTGACCCGCCCGTCGGCGATCTCGTCGACGAACCCGGCGACGTCGAGGAGCACCTCGGTGTCGACGATACGGACGGTGCCGCCGGTCATGAGCGGTGCGGCGAACTGCCACAGGGAGATGTCGAAGCACTGCGACGCGGTCTGTGTGACGACCTCGACGGCTCCCTCCCCCATCCCCAGGTCTTCGATCTTCATGAAGAGGTGGTTGAGCATGCCCACGTGCTCACACAGAGCTCCCTTGGGAGCGCCGGTGGAGCCGGAGGTGAAGTAGATATACGCCGCCTGCCCGGGTGCCACCGCCACCGCGGGGGGATCGGTGCGGCCGTTCGCGGCGTGGATCTCCGGCACGGACAGGACGGCGGGCGGCGCGGTGACCGCGGCGGACGCGTCCTGGACGAGCTGCTCGCTGCCCGGTTCGGTGAGCGCGAAACCGCAGCCGCTGCGATCGAACTGGGCGGCGACCCGGTCGGCGGGGAAGTCGGGGCGCACCGGAAGATAGACACCGCCCGCCTTGAATACGCCGAGCGCAGCCGCGATCCAGTCGAGGGTGCGGTCCATGACGACGGCGACGACGTCCTCGGTGCCCGCGCCCGCGGCGAGGAGTGCGTGCGCGATGCGATTGGCGCGCGCGTCGAGTTCCGCGTACGTCCACCGCTGTGCTCCGTGCTCGGCGGCTATGGCGTCGGGAGCGCTGCGGACCCGCTCCTGGAACAGGTCGACGAAGGTCTTGTCGGGCAGTGCGACCCGGGGCCCGGCGAGCCCGTAGAGCTGTGTGTCGACCTCCGCCTCGGACAGCAGGCTCTGCCGGTCGTGCCGCTCCCCGGGACCGGCCACGAGCAGCCGCAGCGCGGCGAGGTGGTAGCCGGCGAGCCGCTCGGCGTACGTCGAGTCGAGCGCGCCCCGGTCGTACAGGACCCGCAGCGCGAGCTCGTCGCCGTCACGGTCCCAGGCGACGCGCAGGACGACGCCGTCGGCCAGGGCGTCGTCCTGGGCGGCGGCGGTCCGCGCTGCCAGCCCCGACAGGTCGAGTACCAGCTCCGGGCGGGTCTCGGTGTAGTGCCCGGTGGCGGCCGCTTCGGCCGCGGCGGAGACGAGGTCCGCCCAGGTGGAGTCGGCGACGTCCAGGCGCATGGGGGCTTCGATCGTGCCCGGCTCCTGCGGTATGTGGCCGATGAGCAGGTCGCGTTCGGCGGAGACGGCCGCCAGGACGCGCGCGTGCGCGGCGGTCAGCAGGGCGGCCGGCGTGGTGCCCAGCTCCGTGGCGGTGCGCTCCAGCGCGGCCGTCAGTTCGGCGGGCAGCGGCGTGCGGTGCGCGCTGGTGCCATGCTCGCCGCCGGACGGTGCGGTCCACCGGGGGATCCGCGTGAACGCCTGCTTCTTCGTGTCGTCAGTCATTGGGGCCCGACTCCTTGTGCGGTGCGTGCGGTGTTTCCGGGATGCGCGGTTCCTCCGGCGTCGCCGGGTTGTCCAGATGGACGCCGATCAGCCGGGTGGCGGACAGGGCGCGCTGTGTGGCCTGGTCCGCGTCGGGACCGGTGGCGACCACGCAGGCCAGGCGGTCCTGGAACGAGTGCGTGATGCGTACGGTCCGGCCCGCGGCCGTGCTGGTCGTCGCGGCTACGACTCCGGGGGCCGCTACGGCGTCTTCGATCCCGTCGACGGCCGTGACCTGCCCCTCCTGCTCCGCCCGGAGAAAGCGGACGGCCGCGTGCCCAGCGCCGGACGCTGCGGGCGCGGGGGCTTGGCCGGCCGCCCGCGCGATGACCGCGTCCACGAGATCGACGCCGATGGCGGCGCGTACGGCGACGGGGATCATGCCGCCCGCGAGGCGCGGGTTGACCTCGATGACGACGGGGCCTGTGGCGGACAGGCGTAGTTCGGTGTGGGCTGCGCCCCAGCCGAGACCGAGCGCTGCCAGGGCCTTCAGGGCGATGTCACCGAGGGCGGTGGTGGTCGCGTCCGGCACGGGCGCGGGCACGTCGTGCCCGGTCTCCACGAAGTACGGCTCCGGTCCGATGTGCTTGGCGACGACGGCGACGACGGCGCCGTCGAAGGTCTCGACCGAGAACTCCGGTCCCGTGACGGCCTCTTCGACCAGAATCCGCGTCGGCACGGGGTTGCCGCGCTCGTCGGTGGCCCGGCCGAGCAGTTCGCCCGCCCACGACCGGGTCTCGTTCCGGTCGCGGCACAGCCGTACGCCGACGGAACCCGACCCGCTCACGGGTTTGAGTACGACGGGGTGGCCGATCGCGTCGGCGGCCTGTACTGCCTGCTCCACGTCCTCGACGGCGGTGAACGCGGGCACTGGCGCTCCGCCTGCTTCCAGTGCCAGGCGCTGGATGTCCTTGGCGCGGCAGCGGGCGATGGCGTCACCGTCGGCGGCGGGCAGTCCCATCTTGGCGGCCGCGTGGGCGGCGGCCGACACGAAGTACTCGGAGCTGGACGCGACCCCGGCGAGGCCTCCATCGGCGGCGAGCGCGGCGCAGGCGTCGAGGACGGCCGGCAGGTCGCCGGTGTCCAGGCCCCGCGTGTCGATGCCGTCCTGGGCGACGTAGGGATAGCGGTCGGGGTCGCGCGTCAGCAGCACGGGGCGCAGCCCGCGAGCCCGCGCTGCGGCACAGAACTCGCGCCCGGTGCCTGTGGTGTTGCTTTCGATGAACGCGAACCATGGCCCGTGGGGCCCGGCCTCACTCGCGTCTCTCCGCACTGCCTCGCTCACGCCGTTCCTCCGGTTCCGTGTTCTGCCACGACGGCATCGACCGCCGCCTCGAGCTCCCGTCCCGCGTCCCGCACCCGGGACCGGTGGGCCGCCAGCCAGTCGCTGTGGGCGGCGAGGCCCTGCCGCAGGACGTCCACCACCTTGTCGCACTCGCCGGGGCCGCCGCCCCGGTCGTGCCCGGAGACCACGTCGCGCAGCGAGGAGAGTTCGGTGCCCAGGTCGACGGGCGTACCGTCCGGCAGCGTGATCTTGGTGAGCTCGGTGTCCCCGGCCTCGACGGCCTCCCGGACGGCGGCGCCCACGACATGATGCGCGGTACGGAATGGCACGCCCTGGGCGACCAGCCGGTTGGCGATCACGGTCGCGGTCACAAAGCCTTCCCTGGCCCGCTGTTCCATCCGCGCGGCGTTCGGCCGGGCGCCGGTGACGAGGACCTGGGCCAGCAGTACGGAGTCCCGTACGGCGGCGAACGCCGGCCACGCCACGGCGACTGCTTCCGTGCCGACCTCGATGGAGTTCGTGAAGGGGGTCGACTTCATGGCGGACGCCGCCGCCGTCCAGGCCCCGACAGCCACCGCGGCCTTCGCCTTGACGTGTTCGAGCAGGAACGCGTTGCGCTTCTGCGGCATGGCCGAGCTGCCGCCGACGAGTCGCTCGGGAAACTCGATGAAGCCGAACTCCTGGGTGCTCCACAGCTGAAGGTCGGTGGCGAGCCGGCTGAGGGTCAGTCCGGCCGAGGCGATCGCGGCGAGCGCGCGCAGCACCGTGTCGCGGGCGGCCACCGCGTCGATGGCGTGCAGCGGCGGCTCGGCGAAGCCCAGCAGAGCGGCGGTGCGCGCCGGTTCGATGGGCAGATCGGTTCCCGCCACGGCGCCCGCGCCCAGCGGGCAGCGGCGCAGCTCGTCGACGGCGTGCCGCAGCGCGGCGATGTCGCGGTCGAGCGCGGTCGCCAGGCCGGCGAGGTAGTAGCCGTAGCCGATCGGCATCGCGGGCTGGAAATGGGTGTAGACCGGCATGACGACATCGCGGTGAACGCGGGCCCGGGACAGCAGGGCCGCCTGGAGCCGCAGGATTTCACCCATCAGGTCCGTCAGCTCGGTGCGCAGCCGGATCGAGGTGATGGTCGCCTTAATGTCGTTGCGGGAGCGCCCGGTGTGCAGCTTTCCACCGATGTCCGGTCCGAGTTCGGCCACCAGATGGCCCTCGTACATGAGGTAGAGGCCGCGGGGCGCGTCGAGGCCGTACAGCTCGCGGAAGTCGTCCGCCCGAAGGCTCCTGATGCGGGCGAGGAGCGCGGCGGCCGCGGGCCCGGGCAGCAGCCCGGCCTCACTCAGCATCACGACGTGCGCGAGGTCGATGGTGCTGGTGAACTCCAGCTCCTGGCGGATCTCGGCGGGGCCCGGTTCGCCGTACACGACGCGGCGGGTGCGTGCGCCCAGGGTACGGGTGAGCCGCCCGGTGCCCGTCATGCCTCGGTCCGCTCGGTGAGAGCGTCGGCGAAGCGGGGCACTGCGCCCGGTACCTCGTCGTAGGAGCGGCGGCCCCAGGCGAACCGGGTCCAGCGGTCCTCGGCCTTGTCCGGGGCCTCAACGGTCACCGGCTCGGCCGGGCGGTGCGCCCCGGCGAGCAGGAAGCCGTTGTCGGCGAGCCACGCGTCGTCGTACACCGTGGCCTGGTAGCGGTAGCCCTCGTCGGGCAGCATGACAACGCACGTCTGGTCGGGGTGGCGCTCGGCCCACCACTGGGCGACCAGATAGGCGGCGCCGCTCGTCGGCCCCTGGAAGAGAGCATGCCCGGCGTGCAGTTCGCGGGTGTGGGCGAAGGCCTCGGCGGCGGAGCACCAGTGGACCTCGTCGAAGACACTGTGATCGAGGTTGGCGGGCCACAGGCTGTTACCCAGACCGCGCAGCGCACGCGGTCCGTCAGGCTGGCCGAACAGGACACTGCGGTGGGAGTCGACGCCGATGGCGAGGGTGTCCGGAGTGCGCTCGCGCAGACCGCGCACGGTCCCACACATGGAGCCGCCGGAGCCGACCGGGCCGACGACGCAGTCGACCGTGCCGAGCGTGCGGGAGAGCTGCTCCGCGACCACTCCGTACGAGCGAGGGTTGTCGGGGTTGCTGTACTGCTCGGGGCAGAACGTGTCGGGCATTTCCGCGCGGATCTCGGCGAGCCTGCGCAGCCGCGCCTCCTGGAACCCGCCGACTTCGGCGGGCTCCTGACAGATCTCGACCTGCGCACCGAGATCGGTCAGCCTTCGGTACAGATTCCCGTCGATGGCGGGATCACTGACCAGGATCAGCTCGCGCTTCATCAGCGCCGCCTGCATCGCCAGGCCCAGCCCGAAGGTACCCGACGTCGTCTCCACAATGACCGTGTCAGGACCCAACTCACCGCGCTCGTCGGCATGCTGGAGTATGTACGTGGCGGGTAGCAGCTTCATCAAGGTGAAGGCCGCGCCGTACAGGTTTGGGCCGAGCCGGATCAGGCGCGGCATCATCTGCGCGTCGGCGATCGAGTCGTACGTCCGGGTGGTCACCGGCATGGGGGCTCCTCGGATTCGGGTCGGACAGCAACTCGGGAATTCGGCTCGGCGCCGCTTGCGACAGCAGGACTCGGGCCCGCGTCTGCCGCCTCACCGGGCGAACCGTTTCGTCAGCGCCTGAGCGTCCTTTGTCCGACAGGGATCACGCGCGGTTCTGGGCCCCGATGAAACGTGCAAACCCGTGCGGTTCCTTCTGAAATCTCTGAGTGCGTCACACAACTGACGGGCAGTCGGAGGCTGGGGTCTCCGCCGCCCTGAGGGCATAAACAGGACATCGGCGTCGGTATGGTTCGGAACTCCTCTGCCGAGCGCACCGGCGCGTCGTTGTACGCACGGAGCGGAACAGTGGCTGCGAGGAAAACGCCCATCCGGGGTCGTTCCATCCGATGCCGAGCGCTCGTCTTTGGAGAAGCGGTCTTCGAGCTATTCGAGCATGGCTCGCATCGCGTCCCCGTAGTCGAGCGGGTGTCTCAGTGTTGAGCTCAGCGGTCCGCCCGTCGGCGGTGAAGTGCATGCCCGCCACCACCGCCTGGCTCGCCGCAGAGGTTTTCGCCGCCACCGTACTCTAGATCGTGGAGACATCAGTACTCATAGATCCCTCCAAGAGGAACCGGAATTGTGGGGTAGGCCACAAGTCCTAAAGTGGTGAACTCCAGCCTTGCCGCAGGCTCTTGCGTGTGGCAGGGTTCCCAGTCGATCACAGGAGATCACAAACGGGGGTTTGGTAGATGTCGTCCGATATTGCCTTTGAGGGCAGTTGTTAATGCGATGAGCCCCATCTTCCGAATGGTGTGCGTTCCGGGGTGCCCAGTGCTTCCGCCGTCGGCGTCTTCACGCCCGAGATGTGATGGTCTTCGTCCGGCGGTGCGGACTGGCGATGGCCGAGCCCTCCGCTTTGACTCCCGCCGGCGTGTCCGTCCTACTGGGCAGGGATGCCGCGGAGGTGCAGGTCAAGCTCGCTGAGCACGGACCGACCGCGGCGAACTGCGGCGGCCGGCTCGTCGCCGTCGGCGCCCTGGAGTTCCCGGCTGCGCTGAAGTCGGACCCACCTCCGGATTTTCGCCCCGCGAATGCCACCCGAGATGCGGAATTGCGACCTCCTGGGGCTTTTCTCGCATCTGGCGCGTGGGCTGCCTCAACACTCCCTCAGGTCTCGTATAGTGAGATGCCGTCAGTTATTATTTCGAGTCTGGTTGTGCCGGTTCGCATCAATCCACATCCCGAGAAAACGATCGGCGATGCATCTACCTCTGCCCGAAATGCGTCATTAGCAATACACGACACTGCCATTGGCAAACACCAGCATCGCATGGAAAACCAGGAGGAAGCAGTGACAATCAGGGAATCCGTGGGCACGCTGACGGAGCTCTTCCATCGTTCGGTGGAGCGCTATCCGGACCGGTCGGCGGTCAGCGATGAAACGCGGATCCTGACGTACGCCCAGCTGGATCGGGAGTCCAATGCCGTCAGCAATCTGCTCCGCAGCCACGGGGTGGGCGCCGAGGACCGCGTCGGCCTGTACGTCAGCCGGTCCGTCGACCTCTTCGTGGCGGTGCTCGGAATCCTGAAGTCCGGCGCGGCCTATGTCGCAGTGGACACCCGCTACCCGGACAATCGCCGCGACCTCATGCTGGCCAGAAGTGGCGCAAAGGTTGTACTCACCGAGGCCGGTTGGGAGGAACGGCTGGGCGCGCTCTCCGCGAAGGTCGTTCCCATGTCGGACCGCTTCGGATTCGACGACGGTCCCGGCGGGGGGATCGTGGAGCCGGACGGCGCGGCCAGCGTGCTGTTCACCTCCGGTTCTTCCGGCGAGCCGAAGGCGATCGTCCTTGAGCACCGGAACATGGTCTCCTTCGCCTGCAACCCGAGCCTTCCCGCGCTGACGCCCGAGGACCGTACCGGACAGATTTCCAGCGTTTCCTTCGACGCTTTCCACTTCGAGATCTGGCGGACTTTCGCGTACGGTGCCCAGGCAGTTGTCCTGCCTCCCGTGCCGGACCTTCTTGCCGCTGACTTCCAGCGGCAGATGAAGAAGTACGGGATCACCGCGATGCTCGTCCCCACCATGGTCGTCAACCATGTGGTCAACGAGGACCGGGACGCCTTCGCCTCGCTGCGCATTCTTCAGGCAGGTGGCGACGTCATCCTTCCGTCGGCCTGCCGGGCGCTGCTCGACGGGCAGTTCACGGGGGAGCTCTACAACCTCTACGGACCGGCTGAGATCACCACTGCCTGCACAGCGCACCGAGTAACCGTCGAGGACGCGCAGTCCGACGTCATCCCGATCGGTCGTCCCCTCGCCGGGGTGTCCGTGCAGATCCTCTCCGCTGAGCTCGAGCCCGTCGCCGGCGGCGAGATCGGTGAGCTGTTCGTCAGCGGCCCCGGAGTCGCCCGCGGCTACCAGGACCGTGCCGACCTCACCGACGAGCGCTTCCTGACCCTGCCTTCCGAGGCGGGCAGCACCCGGATGTACCGCACCGGCGACCTGGTGCGGCAGCGGGAGGACGGCGTGCTCGTGTTCGTCGGCCGCGCCGACAACCAGGTGAAGGTCCGCGGCTACCGGATCGAGCCGGGCGAGGTCGAGCGGGGCCTGCGGCGCTACACCGAGGTGCAGGAGGCCGTGGTGCTGCCCGACGGGGAGGGCGACGACCGGCGCCTCGTCGCGTTCGTGGTACTCGAAGACGGCCTGGGTATCAAGGAGTTGCGCGAGCGGGCCGAGCGGGACCTGCCGGACTTCATGGTGCCCAGCCAGTTCATCGTGCGGGACCAGATCCCGGCCACCGCGCACGGCAAGCGTGACCTGGACGCCCTTCGGGCCGTCCTTGCCCAGCACTTGGAGCGCGAAGAGGCTTACGCAGGGCCGCAGACCGACACCGAGCGGTTCCTCGTCACCCTCTGGGAGGGCCTGCTGAGCACCGAACGCGTCGGCAGGGACGAAGACTTCTTCGGGCTGGGCGGCCACTCGCTCCTCGCCTTCCGCATGCACCACCGGATCAACCGCGAGCTCGGCGTCTCCTTGGCCTTCCCCGTACTGCTCGACAACACGGTTCTCAAGGACCTCGCGTCGGCCATCGACGCGTCGCGTGGAGGTGTCGAGACCGTATGAGCCCGCAGACACAGGCCGTCACCGGCATTGACCTCACAGACCTCGACCTCTTCGCCCGGGGCGAGCACACGGCCGCCTTCGCCACCCTGCGCGCAGAGCAGCCGATCTACTGGAACGAAGGCGCCGACGGCAGCCGGTTCTGGGCTCTGACCACGTACGACGACGTGATGTGGGCCTACCGCAACCACGAGAATTTCAGCTCCGGGCGCGGGGCCATCGTGGGCGGCTCCTTCCGCAGCGAGGACGACACCTCGGCCGGTCGCATGCTGGTCACCACCGACCTGCCCCGGCACCGGATGCTCAAGCAGGTGATCCACCCGTCGATGTCCCCGGGCGTCGCCAAGCGGGTTGCCAAGCAGGTCACCGAACTCGTCGCCAAGGCCCTGGAGCGCGTTCGCGCGACCGGCGGCTGCGACTTCTCCACCGACATCGCGCCGGAACTGCCGGCCGGCGCCCTCATGGTGATCATGGGCATCAGTCATGAGGAGGCCCACCACCTCATCGGGCTGACCCGACGGATGGTCGGCTACCGCGACGAGATCTTCGTGGACACCGGCGGCGACGCCCGACTGCGGCTTGCCTGGCTCCAGGCCGAGGTGTTCGAGTTCTTCTCCGACATCGTCGCCGAGCGCCGCCGCAACCCCGGCGACGACCTCATCAGTACGCTCCTGGAGGCGGAGGTCAACGGCCGTCGGCTGAACGAGGAGGAGATCTTCTACAACTGCATGAACGTCGCAGTAGGCGGCAACGAGACCTCCTCGTACACGGCGTGCACTGGACTGGTCGCGCTGATGGATCACCCCGAGCAGTACCAGCGGCTGCGCGAGACGCCGCAGCTCCTCGGCAGCGCGGTCGAGGAGATACTTCGCTGGAGTTCGACCAACGCGTACGTGCAACGGGCGGCCAAGCACGATGTCACGCGCGGCGGGATCGAGATCAAGGCGGGCGACTCCGTCACACTGTGGAACTACTCCGCCAACCGCGACGAAGCCCAGTTCCCTGACGCGCACCTCTTCGACATCGCGCGCACCCCCAACCGGCACTTGACCTATGGCTCCGGGCTGCACCGCTGCATCGGCGCCCCCATCGCGCAGGCCGAGCTGGCCCTGGTCTTCGAACAGATCATGGCCTCGGGCCTGACCTTCAAGATCGCCGGTGAGGTCCGCAGGCTGCGCTCGAACTTCCTGCTCGGAATCACCCGGCTCCCGCTGGAAGTCGTGTGATGGATGTTCCCACCAGCCGCAGCCCCTATGTATTCGGTGAACGCATAGACCGTGCAGTGGCGCACCATGCCGCGCAGCGGCCGCACGCCGTCGCCGTGCAGCAGGCCGAACGCACTCTCAGCTACGGAGAGTTGACTGAGCAGTCCGTCGTGGTCGCGGCGGCACTGCGGGGGCTCGGTGTCACACCCGGGCAGCACGTCGTCGTACGGATGGTGCGTTCGCCAGAGCTGGTGACCGCGCTGCTCGGTGTGCTGAGGGCGGGCGCCGCCTACGTGGCAGTGGACCCCGAATGGCCGCAGGGGCGAGTCGCCGAAACCGTACAGGGCACGTCCGCCGCGCTGGTCATCACCGACCTGCCGGGCGCGCCGGCCGAGGAGCAGGTGCGCTCCTTCTCCATCGCTTCCCTACTGAGCCTCGGAAGCAACACACCGGCACCCGAACAGCAGGACGACGGCACGGTGACGGCCAGCGTCTTCTACACCTCCGGGTCGACCGGCAAGCCCAAGGGGGTGCTCTCCCCGCACCGGGGAACGATCCGCACCCTGGTCAACTGCCCGGCCATTCCGCTGGATCAGGACTCGGTGTTCCTCCAAGCAGCACCGCTCCCCTGGGACGGTCTGTCGCTGGAGCTCTGGGCGCCACTGCTGAACGGCGGACGCTGCGTCCTGCTGGACCAGGGCCTCCGCGCCCTGGACTCGGAGGCCCTGGCGGAGGCGATACGGCAGGGTGTCGACAGCCTCTGGCTCACCAGCTCGCTCTTCAACGTGATGGCCGAAGAGCGGATCGAGGTCTTCGGCAAGCTCCGGCTGCTCCTCGTCGGCGGCGAACGGGTGTCGGTGACCAGCGCCCGCCGGGTGCTGACCGAGTACCCCAGTTTGCACATGGTCAACGGCTACGGCCCGGCCGAGAGCACCATCTTCGCCACCAACCACGTGATCCGACCTGTCGACGTGGCTGAGGACAGCACCGAGATCCCGATCGGGACGCCGGTGCCGCACACCACAGTGGTACTGCTCGGCGCCGACGGCCGGCCCGTCGCCGACGGGCAGACCGGTGAGATCACAGTCGGCGGCGACGGAGTCGCGCTCGGCTACGCGGGTAACCCCGAGGAGACCGCCCGCCGGTTCTACTCCGCGGACGGCATGCGCTTCTACCGGACAGGCGACCTGGCGGTCCGCGATGTGCAAGGACTGCTCCGCTATCGGGGGCGGGCCGACCACCAGTTCAAGATCCGAGGCATCCGGATCGAGCCCGGCGAGGTCGAAGCCGTCCTTGAGGCCCACCCGGAAGTCACCGCTTGCTGCGTCCTGCCGCTGGAGTTGGCGCCCGGCCGGGTGCAGCTCGCCGCGGTCTACACCACCGCCGACGGCCGCCCGGTGGAGGCCGAACAGCTGCGCAAGCACGCGGCGCTGGTCCTACTCGACGCGATGGTGCCGACGCTGGTGCACCACGTCGACCAGCTGCCCCTGAACACCAATGGGAAGGCCGACCGCAAGGCGGCCGAGCAACTGCTCCGCGAACAGTTCACCGGCACCGACGACGTAGCTGCAAGCGGGGACGACAGCGCGGTGCTCGGCGAGGTACGCGCGCTCCTGGGGCTCGTACGGCTGACCGAGCGCGACGACCTGCTCCTGGCGGGTGCGAACTCGCTCGACGCCATCAGGCTCGCGGCGCGGATCGGCGCCCGCTTCGGAGCCCGGATCACGGCTTCGGACATCTACCGGCTCCGTACGGTCGAGGCGATCACAGCCCACTGCGAAACGGCGATGGCACCCGCCGAGGAACTGCCCTCCCCCCAGGGCGACAGTGCGGCGGCCGCGCCCCTGTCCCACGCCCAGCAGCGCTTCTGGCTCACAGAGATGATGAATCCGGGCGCTGCGGACAACATGATCGTGCTGGCCTACTCGCTCACCGGGCCTCTCGCGCCACAGGTGCTTGAGGAGGCGCTGAACGATGTCGTCGCGCACCACCCCGTGCTGCGCACGATCTATCCGTGGGTCGACGAGGCGCCCGTGCAGCAGATCCTCCCGCCAGAAGCCGCGGTCCTCGCCCTGGAACACGTCGACCCGCCCGCGGCGGCCGCCGGCCCGGAGCCCCTGGGGCTGCAGGATCTGGCCGAAGCGGCGACGGCCGACTGGTGGCATACACCGTTCTCGTTGGGCGACGAAGTCCCGTTCCGGGTCCGACTGTGCCGGCTCGCCGACGAACGGCACCTGCTCTGCCTCCAGGTGCACCACATCGCCTTCGACGGGTGGTCGGAGTCAGTACTCATGACCGCGCTGCAGCGGGCCTACGGGGACCGGTTGGCCGCCCGAGCGCCGGAAGCGGCACCCCAACTCACCTACGGACAGTTCAGCGCCTGGGAGGCGACGCGCCTCGACCACTGGGCACAGCGCGACCTCCCCTTCTGGCGCGAGCAGTTGGACAGCGTTCCTCCTGCGTTCCTGCCCGCTCCCTCCGCAGCGCCGGCCGGATCCCCCCGTCGGCACGAGCTGGTGCTCACGGTCGACGCGGAGACGGTCGGCAGGCTGTCGCTTGCGGCTGCACGCCGCGGCGGCCCGGTCGTCGCGTCGCTGGTCGCCGCTGCCGGACGGGCGATCGCGCGCACTTTCGGGACCGGTGAGCTGGCCCTGGGGTCCGTCACAGCGGGCAGGTTCGATCCCGCCCTGGAGCCGGTGGTGGGTTACTTCGTCAACCCGTTCACGGTGACGCTGACCGCGGCCTTGGACAGTTCCCCCGTAGACCTGCTCAACCAGTCCGTCGCCCGGGTCGTCTCGTATCTCACCCACGTGAACACGCCCTTCGACGAACTGGTCCGGGCCTTCGCCCCGCCCCGGAATCGGCACCCCTGGTTCCAGGCGTGGGTCGTCCTGCAGGGACAGCCCCCGTGCGGGGACCTCGGCGGACAAGTGGCCGTCGAACCGATCCGCGTGCGCCCGCCGAACACGGACATCGAGCTGATGCTGGAGGCATTCCCGGCCGCCGGCGGCTCGTGGGACCTCGTCGTGCTCTGGCGCGAGGACGGTATCAGCGCGTCCCAGGCAGAGCTCCTTGTGGCCGAGCTGAGCACCGCGCTCGAAGAGACAGCAGATTGCGTTTGAGGGGGTAGCGCATATGGCGTCGCATGAAACTGAATCGGACGGGCAGGAGCCGCAGTCCTCGCAGCTGAAGCGCGTTCGCGAGTACTACGAACTCGTCGACTCCGGCCGGGTGCGGGAGCTGGTGGAGTTGTTCGCAGACAATGCCGAGTACCACCGGCCCGGTTATGAACCGCTGCAAGGGCGGGCCGGGTTGGGGAACTTCTACCAGACCCGGCGGGTGATCCGGGATGGTGCACACGCTCAGCACGGTCGTGGAAGCCGACGACTGCGTTGCCGTGCAAGGGGAGTTCAACGGGGTACTGCGTGACAACCGGGAGACAAGTCTGCGGTTCGCCGACTTCTTCCGGCTGTCCCCAGCCGGGCAGTTCATCCGGCGCGACACGTACTTCTTCGCCCCACTCGTCTGAACCCCCTACCCGCCGCCGAATACCGAAAGGCCCCGCGAGTCATGAGTTCGAATACAGCAGGGCGGTGGCTGCGTCGCTTCCATCCGTCGCCCGAAGCCGCCGTCCGGCTTGCGATCCTGCCCCACGCGGGCGGCTCGGCAAGCTTCTACTTCCCGTTCTCGGAGGCGCTTTCGGGGGCCGTCGAGGTGCTGGCCGTCCAGTACCCCGGCCGCCAGGAGCGCAGCCGTGAGCCCGGTATCACCGATCTCATGCAGTTGGCCGACCGCATCACCGAGGCGCTGACCGCCGAGGCGGACGACCGGCCGACCGCCCTCTTCGGGCACAGCATGGGGGCCATGCTGGCCTTCGAGGTCGCCAGCAGGCTCCAGTCGGCCGGCGCCGCGGTGCCCGTCCTGTTCACCTCCGGGCGGCGGGCCCCGTCACGCCACCGGGACATGGAGAGCGTGCACACCTTTACCGACACCCGCCTGGTGGCCGAGTTGAAGGAGTTGGACGGCACCGACTCCGAACTACTCGATGACCCGAACGTGCTGAGCATGGTGCTCCCCGCGATCCGCAGCGACTACGAAGCCGTCGAGACCTACCGCTACCAGCCGCAGCCGAAGCTGTTCTGCCCTGTCATGGCATTGGTGGGCGACAGCGACCCGCGCGTCGATCTCGACGAGGCCCGTGCCTGGGCGGACCACACGGCGCACTCCTTCGAGCTCCGGGTGTTCCCAGGCGGTCACTTCTACCTTTCCGCGCAGCGGACTGCGGTCGTCGAGGCGGTCAAGCAGCGCCTTGCCGCATCAGCTCTGCTCGGCATCGCTGGGGTGACCGTGCGGACTACGACGCGGCAATCCACGAACTAGAGGAAATGAAGAAGTGGTGAGCATGGACAGCACCGTGAACCCGAACGAAATCGCCCCCGCGCCCGCAGCCGACTGGTACCCGCTCTCGTCGGGGCAACTGGCGATGTGGCTGGTCGCCCAGACAGGTTCGGCGAACGCGGCCTACACCGTTCCGTCCATCTACGACGTGAGGGGCGAGCTTGACGCTGGTGCGCTGCGCTGCGCCTTCGAGTCCCTGCTTGCCCGGCACGAGTCCCTGCGCACCGCCTACGGTGACGAGGACGGCATCCCCGCGCAGCGCGTGGTCGAGGACTCCCCTCTCGACTGGTGCACCGAGACCGTGGCCGACGTCGACGAGGCCGACCGCCGGATCGACGACTTCGTCGCCCTCGACTTCGACCTCGCGGCCGGCCGGCTGCTGCGCGTCCTGCTCATCGAGCGGTCGAGCAATCACCATGTCCTGGTGGTCTCGGCCCATCACATCGCTGTCGACGGCTGGTCCCTCACCGTCCTGATCGACCAGGTCGTCACCGCGTACCAGGAGTATGCGGCAGGTGGCCAGCCGTCCGAGGACGTCCCGGCCATCCAGCAGAAGGACTACGCGGTCTGGCAGCAACGCCTGCTCGCCGAGGGCGCGTTCGACGAGTCGCGCCAGTACTGGCTGGAGAAGCTCGAGGGCGGCCTCGAACCACTCGACCTGCCGACCGACCGTCCCCGCCCCGCGGAGCGGACCTTCAAGGGAGAAGTGGTCCGCAGGGCGATCGCACCGGAGTGCCTTGCCGGGCTCAAGGCACTGTGTCGCGAGGAGCAGGCGACGCTCTTCGCCGGGCTGAGTTCGGTGCTGCGCGTTCAGCTCCACCGCTACACCGGGCAGCGGGACTTCGCGCTCGGCACCTCCACGCTGGCGCGTCCGGTCCCCGAGCTCTACGAGCAGATCGGCTACTACCTCAACAGCATCGCGCTGCGGGACGCCGTCGAGCCTGGTATGAGTTTCCGGAGCCTGCTGCGGGCTTCGCAGACCACCCTGCGCGAGGGCCTGCGGCACCACGACTACCCCTTCGACCGCATGGTCCGGGACACCGGCGTCGCTACGGACGGCAACCGCAACGCGCTCTTTGACGTGCTGGTGATGGTGGGCCAGGGCTGGGGGAGCCCGACCGAAGCGGCGGACGGGCTGAGGATCCGCCACCTCGGTGCCTCCAACGGTCACAGCAAGATGGACCTCACCCTGTTCTTCGAGGAGACCCCCACCGGGCTGAAGGCCGCTGCCGAGTACTCGACCGAGCTCTTCGACGCCGAACGCATCGAACGCCTCCTCGAACACTTCGAGACGCTGCTGCAGGCGGTGACCCGGGCACCCGACGAGCCGGCCGAAACGCTGCCGCTGATGACCGCGCGCGAACGCCACCAGGTACTGGTCGAGTTCAACCGGACGGACACCGCGTACGAGCTCGACACCCCTGTCCAGCAGCTCTTCGAGGAGCAGGTCCGGCTCAACCCCGACCGCACGGCGACCGTCGACGACCAGCAGACTCTCACCTTCGCCGAGCTCAACGCCCGGGCGAACGCGCTGGCCTGGACGCTCCGGGAGGACCACGGGGTGGGACCGGGGACCCTGGTCGCGATCCACATGGAGCGCTCGGTCGACCTCACGGTCGCAATCCTCGGCATCCTCAAGGCCGGCGGTGTCTACCTGCCGATCAGCGTCAAGGACCCGGGCGAGCGGATCGCCGCCATCCTCGACGACAGCGGCTGCGGCCTCGTCCTGGTACGGGACGCCCAGGCCGGTTCGTCGCCCGTGGCGGGCCGCCCCGTCATCGACGTCAGCGCCCTCAACGCGCTGTCGCCGCGCGTGGACGACCTGGCGCCGCTCGCGGGCCCCGACGACCCCGGCTACTGCATCTACACTTCCGGCTCCACCGGGATGCCCAAGGGCGTGCTCATTGAGCACCGCGGCATCGTCAACCGGATGCTCTGGATGATCGATGACCTGGGTCTCGACGCGAACGACGTCGTTCTCCAGAAGACCCCCTATGTTTTCGACGTCTCTGTGTGGGAGATCCTGCTCCCCGGTCTGATCGGCGCCAAGCAGGTCATGCTGCGGCCGGGCGGAGAGTCGGACCCGACCGTGATCCGGGACGCCATCGAGCGGCACGGCGTCACCACGCTGCACTTCGTGCCGTCGATGCTGAGCCAGTACTTGGCAGCGGTGGACGACGGATTCCACGGCGTGCGCCAGTGCGTGTGCAGTGGCGAGGCGCTTGACCGGGACCTGGCCGACCGGTTCTTCGCGGCCACCGTGGGCGGGCCGACCCGGCTCATCAACTACTACGGTCCCACCGAGGCGACCGTCGATGTCACCGCGCTGCACATCGAGCAGGGCCCCGGCCCCGTCACCATCGGACGCCCGGTGCCCAACACCCGGCTGTACATCCTCGACGAGCACGGTCACCCGTGTCCCGTCGGCGTGACCGGTGAGCTGTGCATCGCGGGCGTTCAGGTTGGCCGCGGCTATCTCAACCGCCCGGAGCTGACGGCGGAGCGCTTCACCACCGACCCGTTCCGCGCCGGGGACCGGATGTACCGCACCGGCGATCTGGCGCGCTGGTTGCCCGACGGGGAGATCCTTTACCTCGGGCGCCGGGACGGGCAGGTCAAGATCCGCGGTTTCCGGATCGAGCTGGGCGAGATCGAGCAGGCCCTGCACGAACAGCCGGGTGTCGAACGCGCCGTGGTCCTGGTACAGCGCGACGCGTCGGGCGCCGGTTTCCTGTGCGCCTACCTCACGGGCCCGCAGGAGCTCCCTGCGGGCCGGCTGCGGGACGGCCTGGCCCGCCGCCTGCCTCCATACATGATCCCTTCGCACTATGTGCGGACCGAGTTGATCCCCGTCACCCGCAACGGGAAGACGGACCGCAAGGCCCTGCTGGCGCTGGCCGGTGCGCAGACCGCAACCACCGAGTACCTACCCGCGCGTACTCCGTTGGAGCAGGAACTCCTCGACATCTGGAAGTCGCTCCTCCCGGCCGGCCGCATCGGAGTCACCGACGACTTCTTCGCCGTAGGCGGTCATTCGCTCAGCGCGCTCCAGCTGAGCTCGCGCATCAGCCGGGGCTACGGCGTACCGATGACGGTCGCCTCGATCTTCCGCCACCGGACGGTCGCCCAGCAGGCGCGCCTGGTCGGCGACGCGCCCGCGGGAGCCGAGGGCGGATCGGTCGAGCTGGTCCCGTGCCCGCGGACTGAGCGGCACACGCTCTCCTTCGCGCAGGAGCGCATGTGGTTCCTGCACATGCTCGACCCCGACAGCTCGGCGTACAACATCCGCGCGTTGGCCAAGCTCGACGGGCCGCTGGACACTGGGGCGTTCGAGGCCGCTGTACGGAGCTTGGCGGCACGGCACGAGATGCTGCGGACGACCTTCGTCAACGCCGGCGAGCGCGCCTTCCAGGCGCCCCACACCGACCTTCCGGTCCGCTTCGAGGTCCGTGACCTCACCGCACCGGACACCGACGCGGCCCGGGAAGAGGCACGGCGGGCGGTGCGGGAGGACGACGCGAAGCCGTTCCGCCTGGAGGAGGAGGCCCCGCTGCGGGTCGTCCTGTTCCGGATCAGCTCCACCGAGCACCAGTTGCTCGTCACCCTGCACCACATCGCAGGTGACGGCTGGTCGCTGCGGCTGATCATGCATGAGCTGTCCGTGCTGTACATGCGCCACCTCGGAGAGCCGGTGGCGGAGCTGCCGCCGCTGCCCGTGCAGTACATCGACTACGCGGAGGCGGTGCGCCGCCCCGGCCACCAGGAAGCCGTTGAGGCCGACCTGGATTACTGGGTGGACCGCCTTGCCGGCTGCCCCGCCCTCGAACTGCCCACCGACGTGCCGGAGCCGGGAGTCGACCGCACGGCGAGCGGGCGGGCGTCCGCACGGATTCCAGCAGACACCGTCCAGAAGCTGAGGAACCTCGCCGACCGGACCTCGACGACCTCGTTCGAGATCACCATGTCGGCCCTGAACCTGGTCCTGGCACGCCTGAGCGACCAGCAGGACCTCGTCGTCGGCTTCCCCGTGGCGAACCGACAGAGCGTCGAACTGGAAGGAGTCGTCGGGCTCTTCCTCAACACCCTCGCACTGCGCACCGACGTCTCTGGAGCCCCCGCCTTCACCGAGCTCCTGGAACGGGTCAGCGCCGGGATCCGCGCTGCGTACGACCACCAGACGGTCCCGTTCGAGCTGCTTGTGGAGCGGCTGAACCCAGTCCGGCACCTCGACCGGACACCGGTCTTCAACGTTCTCCTCAACTACCTGGGAACCCTGCGCGAGGAAGTCTCGATCAAGGGCGTCTCGGTCGAGTTCGACAACCAGCTCTTCGAGCCTGAGGCCAAGTTCCCGCTCTCGTTCTACGTAAGCGACGTGGACGACGGCATGCACGTCGAGCTGGTCTACCGGCCAGACCTGTTCTCCGCCGCCCGGGCCCAGTCGATGCTCCAGCAGCTCGGCTCCGTACTCATGCAGGCAGCCGAGACCCCGGACGAGTCCATCGCCCGCTACTCACTGGCCGCCCCCGGAGCCGACACCTCGGCCGCCGAGCTGACCCGGGCGATCGACGAGCCCGACCAGCTGCCGCTGACCGAGCTGATCACGGAGCGTGCCGCGGCCGCCCCTGAACACATCGCCATCACCCAGGGAGCCCATGCTCTCCCGTACGGCGAGCTGGTGCACCGCGCCGAAGTCATCGGCCGCGAACTGGCCGGCCACGGCTGCGGACCCGGCGATGTGATCGCAGTGACCGGGCCGCGCGGCATCGGCTTCGTGGCGAGCCTGCTCGGCGTGCTGCGCAGCGGCGCTACGGTCTTCCCCATCGACCCTGAGCTGCCCGAGGGACGGCGCCGGCACCTGCTGGAGATCGGCCGGCCGAAGATGTTCGTGCAGGTCGAAGACGGCACAGCCGACGCGGTGGACACGATCACCGCGGGGATGCCGACGGTCCGCGCGGACGCCTTCACCGGGCTGCTGTGCACCGCCCCGACGGAGGCCGCCGAACAGGCTCCGCTCCCGCCGGTGTCCGCTCAGTCGCCGGCCTACCTCTTCTTCACCTCCGGCACCACCGGCACCCCGCGTGGGGTGCTCGGCCGGCACGGGTCGCTCAGCCACTTCCTGCGCTGGCAGAGCCGGTCGTTCGAGATATCGACGGACGACCGTTGCGCCCAGCTCACCAGTGCTTCCTTCGATGTGATGCTGCGTGACACCTTCCTGGCGCTGGTCTCCGGCGGCACCCTGGTCGTCCCGGAGCCGAAGGACGTGCTGGGCGGGAAAGCGATCTTCAGCTGGTTGGAGCGCGAGCAGGTCACCGTTCTGCACGCGGCGCCCACGGTGCTCCAGTCGTGGCTCCTTGATGCGCCGTCCGGCGCTCGACTGCCCGCTCTGCGCTGGACGTTCCTCGCGGGCGAGCCTCTGAAGGCGTCCCTCGTCGAGAACTTCCGGTCGACGTTTCCCGGTAGCGGCGAGATCGTGAACCTGTACGGGCCGACCGAGACCACGATGGCGAAGTTCGCGTATCCGGTCCCGCACGGCCCCCTGCCGCCCGTGCTGCCCGTCGGATCGCCGCTGCCGCAGTGCCAGGGGATCGTGATGCGGGACGATGTCCTCTGCGGTGTCGGCGAGCCCGGCGAGATAGTCATCCGCACCCCGTTCCGCACCCTCGGCTACCTCGACAACCCGGAGGCGAACGCGGCCGCCTTCTTCCGCAACCCGTACCGCGACGACGAGCGGGACCTGCTGTACCGCACCGGCGACATCGGACGGCTGCGGCCCGACGGGCTCCTCGAAATCGTGGGGCGCCAGGACCATCAGATCAAGATCAGCGGGGTGCGGATCCACCCGGCCGAGATCGAGAACGCACTCGGCGCACACCCTCTGGTGTCGGCCTGCCTGGTGGTGGCCCACAAGTTCCCGCAGGAGCCGGACAGAGACGCCCACTTGGTCGCGTACGTCGTGGCCGACACGTCGGCCACGACCCTCACCGACCAGCTGCGCGGCCATCTCTCCGGCCTGTTGCCGCGAGCCATGGTCCCGGCCGAGTTCATCACCCTGGACCGGATCCCGACGACGTCGAACGGAAAGCCGGACCGGGCCGCGCTGCCCGCGCCCCGGTTCGCCCAGGGCGTCCCGGACACCCCGGCCGAGGCCCCAGGCACCGACACCGAGCGCACCATCCGCGACGTATGGGCGACGGTGCTCGACCGGCCGGTCACCGGTGTCAACCAGAACTTCTTCGAGTTGGGCGGCACTTCGCTCAAGCTGCTCAGGCTCTTTGCGCTGCTTGGTGAGAGCTTCCCGCGGACCTTCCGCGTCGCGCAACTGTTCACCTTCCCCACGATCGCCACCCAGGCACAGCTGGTCGACCCGGCGCCGCTGCACACCGAACACGAGGTTTCCGAGTATGACTTCTGACCAGACCGCGGCGCCCGCAGCGCGTGACGAGGCCGGGACGCGCGACATCGCAGTCATCGGAATGGCCGTCCGGATGCCCGAGGCCGACGACGCACAGCAGTTCCTGGAGAACCTGCGCACCGGCCGGGACAGCGTCCGTGAGCTGTCGGCCGAGCGCCGCAGCCGCACCTCGATGTCCGCCGACGCGGAGTACCAGCTCAACGGCTACATCGAAGACATCGACTCCTTCGACCACGCGTTCTTCGGCATCTCCAAAGGCGAGGCGCAGAACATGGCGCCGGAGCACCGGCTGCTGCTCCAGGTCGCCTACCAGGCGGTGGAGAACGCGGGCTACGACCCGGCCGCTCTGAAGGACCGCCGCGCCTCGGTGTACGTCGGCGACACCCGGCTGATGTACCAGCAGCTTGCCCGGACCGTCGAGCCGACGATGGTGATGGGGACGCACGCGTCGGCCACCGCCGGTCGTATCTCACGGTTCTTCGGGCTGCGCGGGCCGGCCGCCATGGTGGACTCCTCGTGCTCGTCGGCCCTGCTTGCGGTACACCATGCGGTGAACGACCTGCTGCTCGGTGACGCGGAACTGGCGCTGGTCTGCGGCATCAACCTGAACCTTTTCGGCGAACCGAAGCACGGGGAGGACGAACTCGACCTCGGCATCCGGTCTGCGGATGGCAAGACCCGCACCTTCTCCGCCGACGCGGACGGCACCGGTTCGGGTGAGGCCGTGGCGACCGTCCTGCTCAAGCCGCTCGACCAGGCGCTGCGGGACGGGGACCCCGTCCACGCCGTCATCAAGGGCATCGCCGCCAACAATGTCGCGGGCCGCTCCAGCACGCTCACCGCACCAGACAGCGCGGCTCAGGCCGAGGTGATCGAGCGGGCGTGGGCGAAGGCGGGCATCGACCCGACAACCGTCTCGTACATCGAGGCCCACGGCACCGCCACCCGGCTCGGCGATCCCATCGAGATCGAGGCCATCGATCTTGCGTTCGGCCGGGTCACCGACGAGAAGCACTTCTGCGCGCTGTCGTCGGCGAAGAGCAACATCGGGCACACCTGGAGTGCGTCGGGCCTGGTCGGCCTGGTCAAGGCGGTGCTCGCACTGCGGCACCGGCAGCTCTTCCCCAACCTCCACTCGCAGACCCTGAGCCCGCTGATCAATTTCGCGGACTCGGCGGTATCCGTCACTCAGGATCTGACGCCCTGGGAGCCGGCCGCCGGAGTGCGCAGGGCAGGGGTCAGTTCCTTCGGCGTGATGGGCACCAATGTGCACGCAGTCCTGGGAGAGGCTCCCACCCGCGAGGAGGAGGCCGCCGCGCCGCGGGAGGACGGGTACTGGGTACCGGTTTCGGCCAAGAGCGCGACTGCCCTGCAGGAGAACATCGCCGCGCTGCGGCAGTGGCTCGCCGACCGCCCGGAGCTGCGGATCGAGGATGTCCAGCGCACCCTGGTCGACGGACGGGGCCACTACCCGTACCGGGCCTGCGTGACTTCGGGTGACCTGGCCGGGCTCTCCTCGACGCTCGCCGTGCCTGCGACCGTCGGGCCCGAGAGCACCTGTGCGGTCACCGTGCTCCTGGTGTCGGGCCGGTGTACCGCGTCCCCGGAGGTCACCGGGGCCTTCCGCCGCGCCCACCCGCGGTTCGACCTGCTGTACACGCAGGTGGAGCAGGCCGCCGGAAGCACCGCCGCCGACCCCCGGGTCGGCCAGTTCGCCTTCCAGTACGCGATGTACGGGCTGCTGCGCCACCTCGGCCTGGAGTTCCGCCATGTGGTGGGGGAAGGCGCAGGCAAGCACGTGATTGACGCGAGCGCCGGCCGGGTCGAGCTCCGCGAGGCGCTGCGCAGGGCCGTGAGCGAGCACGGGACCGAGGTCACCGACCTCGATGCCCGGGTCGACCGGCTGCTGGCCAAGATGACCGGGGACCAGCGGGTGATGTTCGTCGAGGCGGGTCCGCTTTCGACGGTGTCCGCGGCGCTGACCGAGCGGGACGGCGCCGGGTACGCCGTGGTGGCGGTCCCGGAGCGCCTGGACGCATACGCCGCCTTCCTGCGGGATCTTTACCTGGGCGGCGCGCACTGGACCTGGCGGGAGACCGCGGGTGCGGGCCGCCGGATCGAGCTTCCCTCCTACCAGTTCGACCGCGTCCGGTGCTGGCTGGACGAAGCGAACACGGTGACGGCGGACGCGGCGACCACGGGCCCGGCGCCTGCCGGGGCCGCGGCGCTGAGCCGCCCCGCCGATGTGCTCAGCTCCGTCCTGCAGGTCTGGATGGACGTGCTCGGCATGGACGCCCTCGACGCTGACGCCTCGTTCTTCGATCTCGGCGGCGACTCCATCAGCGGCACCCAGGTACTCAACCGGCTGCAGACCGTCCACGGCATCGAGCTCGACCCGTTCGCGATCTTCGACCACGAGACCCCGCGCGCACTCACCGAATACATCGAGACGGAGCTGGGCGCAGGGCAGCCCGCCGAGGCGGAACCGGTCACGCAACCGGCCGAGCAGCCCGCTGCCGAGGCGGAGCCTCCGGGGACGGACCCTTTCCCGGTCTCCCCGGCCCAACTGCACATATGGATGGCCTCCCAGTTCGAGGGCGGCTCCGTCGCCTTCAACCTCACCCGCACGTTCGAGCTGACCGGAGCAGTGGACACTGAGGCCCTGCAGCGCGCCCTCGACGCGTTGGCCGGCCGCCACGACGCCCTGCGGGCGTCGTTCTCCTTCGTCGATGAGGTGCTGAGGCAGCGGATCGCGCCGAAGGACGGGTTCACCGCGCCGCTGGAGCTCCGTTCCCTGGACGGACAGCTGGTCGGTACGCCGGCCGCCGCCGACCTGCTGCGGGAGTTCGCCGCCCGCCGCTTCGACCTGCAGCAGGGCCCGCTGCTGCGGGCACAGCTGGCGTCGTTCCGCACCGACAGGCACCTGCTGACCCTCAGCACCCACCACATCGTCGCCGATGGCTGGTCGCTCGGGCTGCTCGTCCGCGATCTGGGCGCGCTCTACGCCTCGTTCGCCCGGGGCGCGACCCTCGAACTTCCCGAGGTCGGCGTCCGCTACCGGGAGTACCACCTGGAGGAGGCCCAGCGGGCGCAGAGCCGCCGCGAGCAGGCTGCCGCGTACTGGCTCGAGAGGTACCAGGAGCCCGTACCGACCCTCGACCTGCCCGTGCGGTCCGATGCAGGCGGCCCCGGCTTCATCGGCGCCTACCGCAACTACTCCCTCCCCCCGGAGCTGTGGCAGCGGCTGAAGTCGTTCAGCCAGTCCGAGGGCGGGACCGCCTTCACCTCGGTCCTGAGCGCGTTCGCCGCCGTGTTCTCCGGCTACAGCGAGCACGGCGAGTTGGTGCTCGGCACCTCGATCGCCGGCCGGAGCCGCCAGTCGCTGGAGCAGCTGGTCGGGATGCTGGTGCGGATGCTTCCGCTCCGGCTGCGGGCCGGTAGCCAGAGCAGCTTCCGGGAACTGTACGAGCAGGTGCGCGGCACCTTCGCCGACGCCCTGCGGAACGTCGACTACCCGTACGAGGAGCTGGTCCAGGAGCTTCAGCGGAGTGGCCGGGCCCACGCGCCAAACCTGTTCGACGTACTCATCGAATTCGAGCAGTTCGCCGGCTCCGGCCAGCCGCCGCTGAGCGCGATGGCGGGCCCCGCCCTTCAGGTGACCCCGGTCGAGGTGACACTGGACACCAGCGTCTTCCCGCTCAACATCATGCTGGCGGAGCAAGCCGCCACGCTCGAAGCGGCCATCCGCTTCGACACCCGCCTGTTCGACGAGCACACCGTCGATCAGCTCTGGTCTGCCTTCGCAAGCCTGCTCGAAGCCGCACTCGCCGACCCCTCTGCACCCCTGGAGAAGCTCCCGCTGCTCTCGGAGCGCGAGGAGTTGCGGGAGCGTACCTCTGGTCGGACCGATAGCCAGGTCGGAGAGCTGCCGCTGACCTCCGACGGCAAGGTTGACCACAAGGCGCTGGAACGTCGCGAGGCCCTGCGCCCCCGTACTGCGGATGCACTCCTGCCCCGCACCGACGACGAGCGAGCGCTTACGGAGATCTGGCAGGAGGTACTGGGAGTCGACGGGATCGGGGTCACCGACCGGTTCTTCGACGTGGGTGGCAACTCACTGCGCGCCATCAAGGTCCTGGCGAGGATTCACGGCCGGCTCGGCGTCAAGCTGGGCCTGGAGACACTGTTCGCCCAGCCCACCATCGCTGGTCTGGCGGCGGTCCTGGTCACCGCCCAGATGCCGGCGGTCGAGCCGATCGCCAGCCTGGGCGGCCCGGGTGCCTATGACGCAGCGTGCACCCAGGACCTGCTCCTGGAGATCGAGCGGACCTCACCGCAGCGAGGTGCCTTCCATCGCAACGACTTGCACGAGCTGCGCGGCTCCGTCGACCACGCCGTCCTGGAGCGCAGCTTCGCGCTTCTGGTGGAGCGGCACGAGAGCCTGCGGACGACCTACGGCACGGTGGCGGGGCGCGCGGTCCAGACCGTGCACGCGCCGGGAATCCTCCCGCTGTCCTATCGGGTCCACGACCTCTCGGGGCAGCCGGAGGAGGCGGTCCGCGCATTCGTGAAGACCCGGATCGGTGAGCCGTTCGACATCGCCGAGCAGCCGCTGGTCAGGGCAGATCTGATCCGTACCGGCGAGGACAGCCATCTCCTGGTCACCTCGATGCACCAGCTGGTGTCCGACGGCAGCTCTGCGCAGGTGCTGCAGCGCGATTGGCACGAACTGTACGAGGCCCTGGCGGCTGGCCGCGACGCCGAACTGCCGCAACTGGAGGTCCAGTACAAGGACGCGGCCGCCTGGCGCAACGGCCGGCTCACCCCCGAGCTGCGCGCGGAGCACCGGGAATTCTGGCTCCAAGAGCTGGAGGGCGCCTCCTCGTTCATATCAGTGCCCGCCGACCTGCCACGGCCCGCAGTCAGTGCGCTCGCCGGCACACGGCTTCGGCTTCCCCTCCCGGCCGGACTCACCGAGCAGTTCGCGGCGCTGGCGAGCAGGCACGCGGTAACCGAGTTCATGGTCGCGCGGTGCGCCGTCGGTCTGTTGCTGGCCGGGGCCGGGAACACGGACGTCACGATGGGGACGTACACTCTGGGCCGCAATCGGCTGGACTTGGAGAACCAGATCGGCTTCCACATCAACACCGTCCCGCTGCGGTTCCGGCTCCAGCCCGACGACGACGTGCGGTCGGTCCTGACCCGGACGCAGAACGAGGTCCTGCGGGCGTTCCAGCACGAGGACTATCCGTACGGCGAGATCATGCGGGACCTGGGCTGGAAGCGGGGCCCCGACCGGAGCCCGGTCTTCGATGTTGTGGTCGCTCTCGACCAACTGGATGCCGTCCCGGACGTCCAGCCGACGTCGACTCGCATCGAGTTCGTGGCGCAGGAACTGCCGCGCCGGTCCAAGGAGGCCGACCTGATGTTCGTCTTCCTGCGGTCCGCGGACAGCCTTGACCTCGCGATGACGTACAACAGCGAGATCTTCTCGCCCGAGCGGGCGCAGTCGATTCTGAGCCGGCTGCGGACGGTCGTCGAGGCCATGGTGGCGGAGCGGCCGATCATCGAGATCCTGAAGCAGGAGGAGTCCCCGAAGTGAGCGAATCCATGAGTGCAGACATCCTGGCGGACCTTGACGCCGAGCGCTTGGCCTCGGGTGAACCGGCCGGACGCGGGGGCGTGGTCCGCGAGTACGCAGCCGACGGTTCGGAGTGCCGGATCGTGTTCTCGCGGCTCTCTCTCGAGGACGCCGACGACGTCATCCGCGAGGAGATGGCCCTGGCCCGGGACGGCGGCTACACCCTGGAGTGGAAGCTCTACGGTCACGATGTTCCGTCCGGTCTGGATGAGCGTCTGCTCGCCGCGGGTTTCGAGGCCGACGACACGGAGCAGGTCCTGGTGCTGCCGGTGAACGAGGCGACCTTGGAGACCTTCAAGGCCCCCGGGTACGACGTCCGCCGAATCCACGACGAGGCGGGCCTGGCCGACTACGCCGAGATTGCCCGCGAGATCGGCCGCAAGAACCCGGAGGAAGAGAAGAAGCAGCTGGCCGCGGTTCTGCTGGAGGCGCCGGACTCGATGAGCGTCCATATCGCATACGTCGAGGGGGAGCCGGTGGCGTGCGGGCGCATCTACTTCAAGGAGGGCAGCGGCTACGCGGAGCTGGCCGGCGGCCGGACGAAGACGACTCACCGCAAGCGGGGACTGTTCACCGCAGTGGTCGGGGCCAGGCTGACGGAGGCACACGAGCGGGGCCGCGCGCTGGTCTTTACCGACGCGCTACCCACCTCGGAGCCGATCCTCAGGAAGCGCGGGTTCCGTGTGGTCACGTCTACCCAGCCCTTCGTGTACGAGCCCGCGTCCTGATCCCGTAGGAGCGACCGGCAGCCTACGGGTACCGCCGGTCGCTCCAAGGCCAGTACGAACCGACGAAGAGTACTGACAGTACCCAGTCGGCCACCACCAGTCCCCATTCCTCCTAGTAGCCCGTGAACGGGCAGGAGCTCCTCGCCCATGTCTTCCGATCGACCCGACGTCGCTCCGGCGACGGACACTCCATCCGAACCGCCGTCCTCCGGGCAGGAACCGCCCGCCTCGGCCAACCGCCTGCGTACCCTGACCCGTCGTGTACTGCCGGACCTGGCACCGTGGCGGTCCTCCCGTGACTTCCGGCTGCTGCTGAGCTCCGGGCTGATAACCACCTTCGGCAGCTACCTCACCTATGTCGCGGTTCCCCTGCAGATCATGAGGATGACCGACTCCCCGCTGGCGGTCGGCCTGGTCGGCCTGGTGGAGTTGGTGCCGCTGATCGTCTTCGGCCTGTGGGGCGGGGCGCTGGCGGACGCCATGAACCGGCGCCGTCTGATCATGGGCTGCGAGGCGGGGCTCGCCCTGCTTAGCCTGCTCCTCCTGGTCAACTCGCAATTGCCGAGCCCACAGCTGTGGCTGCTCTATGTGGTCGCCGGACTGACCGCGGTACTGGATGGGATGCAGCGTCCCTCTCTGGACGCCTTGACCCCGCAGGTTGTGCCCCACGACCAGCTGCCCGCAGCCAGCGCCCTGCTCTCGCTGCGCTCGAAGGTCGGCGCGATCCTCGCCCCGGCCCTGGCCGGCGTGATCGCGGCCACCGCCGGGGTCAGTGCCGCTTACGCCCTGGACTTCGTGACCTTCCTGGTGTCCATGGCGCTGCTCTCCCGGATTCGTGCCACCCCGCCGCCGGACGGCGGCGAGCCTCCCTCCCTTGCCTCGATCCTGGTAGGCCTGAAGTACGCCTGGAGTCGCAAGGACCTGCTGGGCACCTATGCGGTGGATGTCATCGCCATGATGTGCGCCTTCCCCACAGCGATCTTCCCGTTCCTCGCCTACCAGCTGCACGCTCCCTGGGCGCTCGGCATGCTCTATTCCGCCGGCGCGGTGGGTGGACTCGCGGTGTCGCTGACCAGCGGTTGGTACTCACGGGTGCACCGGCACGGGCGACTGGTCCTCATCGCCGCCGCGATGACCGGCGTTGCAATGGCCGGAGCCGGCTTCACCCAGAATGTGTGGTTGGTGCTGTTCTTCCTCGCGGTGGCGGGTGGGGCGGACATGGTGAGCGGCCTGGGCCGCGACACCATGTGGAACCAGTCAATCCCCGACGAACTACGCGGCCGGATGGCCGGCGTGGAACTGCTCAGCTACACCGTCGGACCGAAGCTCGGCGACGTCCGCGCCGGCTACTCGGCAAGCCGCTGGGGCGCATCAGGTTCCATGTGGGTGGGCGGCCTGGCCTGCCTGGTGGGCGTCGCGGCCCTCGCGGTGGCCCTACCGAAGATGCTGGCCTACGACGATCGCACCGATCCGAACGCGTTGGCCGTCGGCAGCAAGCGGAAGGCAGCCGAGGCCCCAGCAGCGGCTGAAGCCGGGAAGACGGCAGGGGAGGCGCTGCAGCCGGGCTGAGCAGGACCTGCCTGAAGAACACCGGCGAACGCCCCGGCTCGGCACCAGGGAACGGTCACGGCGTCTGCTTCCCACCGTCACGTTGGGAAGCAGACGCCGTCCTGCTCCTGTTCGGGAGTATAGAAACAGTTGAATTGTGCTATTCGTTCGACTATTTGGCACCTGCGGGTATACGGCCTCTGGTGGACGCCGCCGTGCCCACCTGATGGCTGTCGGCGCGCACCGGAGTCCTCGCCCGGGGAGGCGGCTGACATGGCGGGACTGCGCATCACCGACCTCTGCCAGGCCTATGGCAGCGTCCAGGCACTGGCTGGTGGGAACCTCACCGTTCGCTCCGGAGCACCGGTGGGCCGTGCTCGGCCCCTCAGGCTCGGGCAGGAGCAGGCTGCTGCGCGGCATCGCCGGCTTCGAGGTACTGGACGCGGGTGAGATCCGGGTCGACGTCCGCCGTGGGGCCACCCCCGGCGCCGCGGTACCCGCCCGAAGAGCGCCGGATCTCGGTGGTGGCCCAGGAAGGCGCGCTCTTAGCAGCAGCGCGTCGCCATAGCCCGCGCAATCGCTCCCCGACCACCGGTGGTCCTGCGCGACGGCCGGATCATTCCGAGCGGACCGTCGGAACTCCTCTACCGCTCACCAGCCGACCCATGGGTCGCCGGATTCGTCGGCGAGGCGGTCTGGCTGCCCGCAGCGCTGGAAGGCGACCGGGCCCGCACCCCGCTCGGCGCCCCCCACGACGCGGCGCTCGCCCTGCGCCTGGACGACGGCACACCGGTGGCCGCCCGGATCTTCGACCTGGCCGCAGCCGCGCCGGCCGTCTGAGACGAGGTCGGCCTACACGGCCGCGGCACCGCACGCGCCTTCCCATTCAGCGGACACCCGGCTCCCTCTCAGCCATCCGCCCCGGCAACCCCACCCGGATTCCACTCGGGACCGCTGAGCCCGAGCAACCACCCCGGTAGCCTCCGGCATTCACCGCTGCCCGGTTGGTCCGTGCAGAGGGGAACGCAGGGTGAGATCGGGTGCCATGAGGGAACTCCCGGGGTGGTGGGCTGGGTCGGGGTGTCCCGCCCGGGCGGGGTCGCCGCCCGGGCGGTGCGGCACGGTGGCGCCCGGGACCGCTAGGGCCGGCCGTTGAGGCTCTCGGCGGCCTGGGCGATGACGGCGGCCACCGTGGCCGGACGGGAGACGTAGACGGAGTGGCTTCCCGGGGATTCGGTGACGGTCGCGCCGGCCCGCTCGGACATGGCCCGCTGAGCGGGCGGCGGGATCATCCGGTCGTCGGTGGCGACCAGGTACCAGGACGGCTTGGTCCGCCAGGCCGGTTCGGAGACCGCCCCACCGAGCGCGTCGACGCCCCACGGTACCTGGGAGTCGGCCATGAACGCCGCCTGCGCCTCGGGTACGTCGGCGGCGAACGATGCCGCGAACTTGTCCCGGTCCAGGAACAGGAACCCGTCCTTGGGCGGCAGGATCGGCGGGACCGGCGCGCCAGGCGGCGGGTCGGCGATCAGAGAGCTGACCGACTCGGCCTTGTCAGGGGCGAACGCGGCGATGTAGACGAGCGCGGCGACGTTGGGGTGGTTGCCGGCTTCGGTGATGACGACGCCGCCGTAGGAGTGGCCGACCAGAAGAGCAGGGCCGTCGAGACCGTCGAGGACCTGGCGGGCGGCGACGACGTCACCGGCCAGCGACAGGGTCGGGTTCTGCACGACGGCCACCCGGTAGCCGTCGGCGGTCAGCTGCTCGTAGACGCCCTGCCAGCCAGATCCGTCCACGAAGCCACCGTGCACCAGCACGATGTTCCTGATTGCCGTCATGGTCACTCCTGACGTGGATGGACAGGCCCAACGCCCGTCCCGCGCAGCCAAGTCAAGTCGCGTGGAAGCGGCCGGACCATGCAGAACAGCACGCAGAAGTTCTGCACACATCGGCTGAGGCGGGTCAGGGTGCGCCGGTCGCCAGGTCGTGGCAGCGGCTGTGCGCCTCGGCGTCGCCGATCACCTCGTACACCTCCGCCGCACGCGCATAGGCTCGGCGGCTCCCGCCGGTTTGGCCTTCCTCGGCCAGCAGGGCCGCGAGCGTCTCCAGCGCGAGAGCCTGCATAATGTTGGAATCGAACGACTCCATCACTGCGGTCGCCGCGGTGAGCGTGGTGATCGCTTCGCCGCGGTGGCCCAGCAGCCCCAGACACCGGCCGAGATCAGCCAGCGTGTACGGCCGGAGGTGCGCCGCGATGCTAGGAGTCATCCCGGACTCGTCGTCGCTCACCAAGGCGAACGCTTCGCGGTATCGCTCCAGCGCTTCGTCGTAGCGTCCCTCGTCACGAAGGCAATGACCGAGGTTGCTGATGGACGCATAGTACGAATCGATGTCACCGAGGGACTTGAACAGCCCCGTCGCCTGCGACGCCGACGCAACGGCTTCGTCGCTCCTCCCGAGCTTGCGGAGTGCGATGGCGGTGTAGTGGTGCGACCAGGCGATCTGCACTGTGGTGCCGTTGCGGGTGGCGAGGTCGGCATCAGGTCGCTCGGGACGGCCGTACGCCGGCTCGAACCACCGTCCGGCCGTCGTTGCCATCCTCAGCAGCCACGACGTCACCCTGCCGGTGAGCACATCGCGGTCGACCGGGCTCTCCCCTTCTGAAGCCGCTCGCGGGCGAGGAGTCGCACCAGGTCGTGGAAGCGGTAACGGCCCGACGTGCTGTCCTGCAGCAGACCGAGGTCGACGAGTTCGTCCAGCGCGTCCCAGGCATCCTCGATCGAGGTCCCGCCGACGACTGCCGCGAGGGCGGCGCCGAAATCCTGGCCAGGCACCACGGCCAACCGGCGGAAGACCCGCCGGGCGGAAGCCGCCAGCTGTTCATAGGACATCCCGAACGCATTGGCGATCTTGAGGTCGCCGGCCTTGAACTGATCGAGACGGCGCTCCTCATCCGACAACCGGACGGCGAGTTCGACGGCGCTCCGTCCGGGCCGGCTGGCCAGCCGATTTCCGATAATGCGCAGCGCCAGCGGCAGCCCTCCGCACAGCTGAGAGGGGGTTCAGGCGTTGCACGTGGCTCTCGGCCCATGCGATCCATGCCTCGGCTTCGTCCCTGGCCGATCCGGTCGGCAGACTCTCTGCGTGGACGCGGAGCGCGCTGACGTACTCGGCCAAGCCCGCTGAGCGCCGCCACGCTTCTGCTTGCGCTTCGAGGTGCCGGACACGGTATGCCTCTGCGTATTCGGTCGTTGCCCGCCGCTTCGCGGCTTCCCAGCGCAGGCGCTGCTGCTGTGCTGCCTCCAGGTCGGCCTGACGCTTGCGTTCGGCCGCCTCTCCGCGGAGACCGACCTCTTGCGCGATCTCGGCGAGCTGGTCCTCAAGAGGGTGTGCGACCGTGTCGGCCCACTCACCGGCCCGGTGCGGCCGCCCACCGCTGACACAGATTCTCAAGCGGTCAGCGGGGGAGTAGTCGTAGCGAGGGATCCTGACCCAGGAGTGCTTCCCAGCGTCCGCGAGTTCCTTCTGTGTGGGGACGTGCGCGACCCGGTCCTTTTCCTGCAGGACGAGGAATTCGCATTTCTGACCTTGTGCCGTGATGGTGAAGTGAGGTGGGCCGCTTCGCCGACGATGCGGTGGCGGTGCACCGTGCGCTGTGCCGATTGCGCTGATGTGACCCACCCTCTGCGTTGCCGTGAGCAGGGCGTGGATGAGCCGGAAAGCTCGGCTTTGGACGGACTTGGTGAGCCCCATGGGCTGGGGAAGGCCCTGTAGGGCTTTGACGACTGGGTGTGGTTTTGCGAGTCGTGCTGGTACCGGAATGGGTGGCAGCGTGGCCAAGCGCCAGGCGGGGGTGTCGACCAGCCGGATCTCGTAGCCGTCACGGCACCAGCCCCCGTACAGCTCCTTCGCCTTCGGGATCCTTCCCGACCTGCGCGCCGCAGGTGGACGGCCAGTTCACGGAGTCCGGAGCACCGCCGCTCTTGACGATCCGGCCTCCGGCGTCCGCGAGGTCTCGCAGCAGCTGTTCCGTGAACGTCACGCGATTCTGTTAGGGGGCGCGTGGCTTTCGCGCAGGGGCAGGAGCCGCCTGCTCTCCGGCGGAGGGAGGCTGCCCGGCCTGGGTCTTCCGCGTGGGCAACTCGCCGGAGGGATACGTACCGTGAGTCAGGTAGTGTCGGCCGACGCTCGTCAGGACGACGTTCCATTGCCTGGCCCGCCGGGAGACCTTGACCAGGCCCCTGTTCTGCAGTGCTTGGCAGCTGGTCTTGTAGGAGCTGAACTCCCATACGCCAGGAGGGCACCCCGCCCCCACCCACTGCAGTACCGCAAGCTGACGTTCATTGACTTGCCGCTCCAATGGCCCGCCTTCGACTCGAGGCTGACGTTCGGCGGTCGGATGTTCTCAGCTTTGGCCGTCAACGACGGGGGCTTCACGACAGATTCGCTCGAAGGAGCATTTGACGTCGGTTCCCTTTCCGGTTCTGGTCTGACGCCAGAAGGCGGGGCCGAGCTGGAGGCCGCTCGCGCTACCAACTGGGAGTTGACCCGCTCGCTGAACCAACGTGTCCGACCAGTGCGGTGGGCAGGACCCTGAGAGGCCCTGCCCACACGTGATCAGGCGGAGACGCCGACTGGCTCCACGGGAGAGGCCAGTGCGGCGAGGTAGCGCTCGGTGTCGAGGGCTGCGGCACAGCCGGATCCGGCGGCGGTGATGGCCTGACGGTACGTGTGGTCGACGACGTCGCCGGCGGCGAAGACGCCGGCGATGTTCGTACGGGTGGAGGGCGCCTCGACCTTGATGTAGCCCTCGTCGTCGAGGTCGATCTGGCCGGTGAAGAGTTCGGTGCGCGAGTCGTGGCCGATGGCGATGAACAGGCCGGTGACGTCGAGGGCGCGGGTCTTGCCGGTGATGGTGTCGCGCAGGACGGCGCCGGCGAGCATGCCGCTTTCTTCCTTGATCTCGGCGATCTCGGCGATCTCGCTGTCGAAGGCGAAGGAGATCTTGTCGTCGGCGAACGCGCGGTTCTGCATGACCTTGGAGGCGCGCAGAGTGGAGCGGCGGTGGACGACGGTGACGGAGCGGGCGAAGCGGGTGAGGAAGGTGGCTTCCTCCATGGCGGTGTCGCCACCGCCGACCACGACGATGTCGCGGTCGCAGAAGAAGAAGCCGTCGCAGGTGGCGCACCAGGAGACGCCCCGGCCGGAGAGCTCCTCCTCGTTCGGCAGGCCGAGCTTGCGGTAGCCGGAGCCGGTCGCGATGATCACGGCCTTCGCGCGGTGGACAGTTCCCTCGGAGTCGGTGACTTCCTTGATGTCGCCGGTGAGGTCGACAGAGACGATGTCGTCGTCGATCATCTCGGCGCCGAACTTCTCGGCCTGGGCCCGCATGTTGTCCATGAGGTCGGGGCCGTCGATGCCGGTGGGGAAGCCGGGGTAGTTCTCGACCTCGGTCGTCGTGGTCAGCGAGCCGCCGACGAAGATCGAGCTGCCGAAGAGCAGGGGCTTCAGCTGGGCGCGCGCGGTGTAGGGGGCGGCGGTGTATCCGGCGGGGCCGGAGCCCATGACGATGACGTTGCGCACGTCGCCGCTGGTGGCGGCGGTCGTGTCGGTCACTGAGGTCATGCCTCCTGCTTCGCGTCGATCTCGGCGATGAGGCCCTCGATGAGGCCCTTGATCTCGTCGCGGATCGGGCGGACTGCCTCCACGCCCTGGCCGGCCGGGTCCTCCAGGGCCCAGTCGAGGTACTTCTTGCCGGGGAAAATCGGGCAGGCGTCGCCGCAGCCCATGGTGATGACGTAGTCGGACGCCTGGACGGCCTCGGTGGTGAGGATCTTCGGGGTGGCGGCGGAGATGTCGACGCCGACCTCCTTCATCGCCTCGACCGCGGCCGGGTTGACCTGGTCGCCCGGGATGGATCCGGCGGAGCGGACCTCGATCCGGTCGCCGGCGAGGTGGTTGAGGAATCCGGCGGCCATCTGGGAGCGGCCGGCGTTGTGGACGCAGACGAAGAGCACGGAGGCGAGCGGAGCGGTCATCGGTTCTTCCTTAGGGCAGGGATGGAGCGTGGTGCGGGGACGGAAAGACTCAGGCGCCGGGCAGGGTGTCCAGCAGGGCGGTGATCCGGGCGTCGAGGGCGTCGCGGATCGAGCGCACGACGGCGATCGGGGCGCCGTCGGGGTCGGGGACGGGCCAGTCCAGGTAGCGGTGGCCGGGCACTACAGGGCAGGCGTCGCCGCAGCCCATGGTGATCACGATGTCGGCGGCCTGGACGATCTCGTCGGTCAGCGGCTTGGGGTAGACCTCGTCGAGCGCGACACCGGCCTCGGTGAGTGCCTGGACCACGTGTGGGTCGACGGCACCGGAAGGGTGGGTACCGGCGGAGGAGACGATCACGTCGTCCCCGGCCCGGTGGGCAAGCAGGGCTGCGGCCATCTGGGAGCGGCCGGCGTTGTGGCTGCATACGAACAGCACCCGCGGCCGTTCGCCGCCGGTCGGGCTCTCGATGTGCGCCAGTGCGTCCAGGCGCTCTGCGGCGAACCGCTCCGCCAGCACCACGAGGTGGGTGCGGACGTGCGCGTTCGCGGCGAGCTGCTCGTAGGAGTCGGCGATCAGCCGCTGTACCGTCTCCACGGAGTACCGGCCCTGGTGACGTACGGCGAGGCGGGCGACACCGGCCGCGAGCCGTTCGTCGGGGAGGACCGGGTACGAGGACGCGGTCATGGCGAGAACCCCCTGGGTTCAAAGAGGTCAGCCCAGGCTGGTATCAGCTCCAGGTGATGTGAGAGTATCAGCCCATGATGACGTCAGTCGATACTGATCTGATCCGGGTTCTGGGTGATCCCCTGCGCCTCCAGATCGTGACCCTGCTCGCCCGCGAGACGCTGTGCACCACCCATCTCGTGGAGGAGACCGGTGCCAAGCAGACCAACCTCTCCAACCACCTGAGAGTGCTGCGCGAGGCCGGGGTCGTCGAGACCGAGCCTTGCGGCCGGTTCATCTACTACCGGCTCAAGCCGGACGTCATCGAAGCCCTGGCCGGCCAGTTCGCCGCCCTCGCTGAGACCGCGCGCGCCAACGCCGACACCAAGAGAGCCTGCCCGTAGCCTCTCGCCTCACCTGCCCGAGGAGACCCTGCCCGTGACCGCCACCGAGCCCGCCGCGAGCGACGCCATAGCCGTCGACACGTCGCCGCAGCCCGCGCCCGGCGCCACCCCGCCCCGTACCCCGCTTGCCGCCCGAGCGGCCGCGGAGCTCGTCGGCACCGCCGCTCTGGTGGCGATCGTCGTCGGCTCCGGCATCCAGGCCACCCAGCTCACCGACGACGTTGCGCTGCAGTTGCTCGCCAACTCCACCGCCACCGTCTTCGGCCTCGGCGTCCTCATCGCCCTCCTCGGGCCCGTGTCGGGGGCGCACTTCAACCCGGCGGTCACGCTGGCCGAGTGGTGGACCGCCCGCCGCGGCGGCGGCGGGGGCGTGAACGCGCGCGAGCTCGCCGTCTACGTCCCCGCCCAGATCGTCGGCGCGATCGCGGGCGCGCTGCTCGCGGACGCGATGTTCGGCGAACCGCTGGTGAAGTGGTCCACGCACGACCGCTCGGCGGGGAACCTGCTGCTCGGCGAGGTGGTAGCCACCGCCGGCCTGATCCTGCTGATCTTCGGCCTGGCCCGTACCGACCGCCTCCGCTTCGCACCCGTCGCGGTCGCCTCGTACATCGGCGCCGCCTACTGGTTCACCTCCTCCACCTCCTTCGCGAACCCGGCGGTCACCATCGGCCGCGCCTTCACCGACACCTTCGCGGGCATCGCCCCCGCCTCCGTGCCGGCGTTCATCGGCATGCAACTGATCGGCGCGGTCGTGGGCCTCGCCATGGTGGCGGTCGTCTTCGCCCGGCCCAAGGGATGACGGACCACACCGATGTCGTGGTGATCGGCGGCGGCCAGGCCGGGCTCGCCGCCGGCTACCACCTGCGCCGCCTCGGCCTCGACTTCGTCATCCTCGACGCCCAAGCCACCCCGGGCGGAGCGTGGCAGCACACCTGGGACTCCCTCCACCTCTTCTCCCCGGCCGCGTACTCCTGCCTGCCGGGCCGGCTCATGTCGCCCCAGCCCGGGGAGACGTACCCGGACGCCGCACACGTCGTCTCGTACCTCACCGACTACGAGCAGCGCTACGAACTCCCCGTTGTCCGCCCCGTCCGCGTCGAAGCGGTCCACCGCGACGGCGACCACCTGCGCGTCGAGGGCGACACTGGTACGTGGCGGGCCCGTGCGGTGATGAGTGCGACCGGCACCTGGTGGCGGCCGTTCGTCCCCGCAGTCCCCGGGCGTACAGAGTTCAAGGGCACCCAACTCCACACCGTGGAGTACCGGCGACCGGCCGACGGCGCGAGGCAGCGCGTGATCGTCGTTGGGGGTGGGAACTCCGGCGCCCAGATTGCCGCCGACGTCGCCTACGACACCGATCTCACCTGGGTCACCCTCCGCGAGCCCCATTACCTCGCCGACGACATCGACGGCCGCGCCCTCTTCGACCACGCCACCGCCCGCCGCCGCGCCCTCGACGGGGGCGGTACGGACACGGGAGGCGTGGCCTCGCTCGGCGACATCGTCGCCGTCCCGCCCGTACGCGAAGCCCGCGACGCCGGACTCCTCAAGGCCCAGCCGATGTTCACCCGCGTCACTACGACGGGAGTGGAATGGGCGGACGGTACGACCGCCGAGGCCGACGCGATCATCTGGTGCACTGGTTTCCGCCCGGCTCTCGCCCACCTGGCACCGCTGGGACTCCGTGGCCCGCGCGGCCACATCCCCACCCACGGCACCCAGGCCGTCGACGAACCCCGACTTCACCTCCTCGGCTACGGCGACTGGACCGGACCGGCCTCCGCCACCCTCATCGGCGTCGGCCGCCCCGCCCGCGAAGCCGCCCGGCAGATCGCCGGCCTACTCGGCGCTGCGTGAGCCGGCGGGGCGCGTGAGGATGGTGCAGATGTCGCCGTCCGTGCACGTGTCCGGGTCGGTTGCGGCGGCCCGGTGGGCCAGCTCGCGCAGGGCGGCGCGGGCCTCACGTAGTTCGGTCATACGGTGTTCGATGTCGGCCAGGTGCTGATCGATGAGTGTGCCGACCTGGGCGCACGGGGCTTGGCCGCTGTCGCGCAGGGCGAGGACCGAGCGGATTTCGGCCAGGGTGAGTCCGGCGGTCTGGGCGTCGCGGACGAAGGACAGTCGGGTGGTGGCCTGCTCCGGGTAGTCCCGGTAGCCGCCGGCGGTGCGCGGGGGTGCGGGCAACAGGCCCGCCTGTTCGTAGAACCGGATCGTCTTGGTCGACAACCCGGACTTCGTGGCGAGCTCTCCGATGCGCATACCGCCAGGGTACGGCTTGACCTTCCAGCGCACTGGAAGGTCTACGGTCGCCCTATGAGCGTCACGAGGATCACCGTGCTGACCGTGCCGGACTGCCCCAACGCCCCCATCGCACGGGAGCGGATCACCGCCGCGCTGGACGGGCGCGAGGCGGAGCTGGAACTGGTCGAGGTACAAGATGAGGCGGAGGCGGCCCGGCGGGGCATGACCGGTTCCCCGACCGTCCTCATCGACGGTGTCGACGCGTTCGCCGTGCCCGGAGCGCCGCCCAGCGTCTCCTGCCGCCTGTACCGGGACGAGGAGGGCCGGGCAGCTGGTGCGCCCAGCGTCGAAGCACTGCGGAAGGCGCTCGCCGGCGCGAAGGAGTGCTGCGACGACGATCTCCTTGATCCGATCGGACGGGCGGGACGTGGCCGCCGGGCACCCGTCGAGCGGGGACTGCGCGCCGTCCACCAGGCGGTGCTGCGGCACTTCGCCACGACCGGCTCCGCACCGAGCACGTCCGATCTCGAAGCGGTTGCCGCCGAGGCCGGCCGCATCGCCCACGACGTCCTCGCCGAGCTGGACGCCGAGGACTTCCTCGCCCTCGACGCCGAAGGCAGGGTGCGAGCCGCGTACCCCTTCTCCGCAGTTGAGACGCCTCACCGGGTCAAGCTCGGCAATGGGGTGGAAGCGTGGTCGATGTGCGCGATCGACGCCCTCGGCATCGCCGCGATGCTCGACCAGGACATCCGGGTCACCTCCTCCGACCCGGTCAGCGGTCACCCGGTCACTGTCTCCTTCACCAGCGTCACGGCACGGTGGGAGCCCGAGGGTGCGGTCGTCTTCGTCGGCCGACGACCGGGACGCGGCCCGGCAGCCGACGTGTGCTGCGACGCCCTGAACTTCTTCGCCGACCGCTCCACAGCCGAGACGTGGGCGCGCCGCCACCCCGACGTCCCCGGCCGCATCATCAGCCAGGCCGAGGCCGTCGCCATCGCAACACAGACCTTCGGACCGCTGCTCGCCGAGGACTGAACGAGAGCATCGGGTTCCACAGCGCATCCGGGCGGGAATCATCCAGGCCCCGGGGGCCCCGGGCTCCGAACAGGAGCGGAGTGATGACGGGCGATCGTTCAGAGTTGGACCGGCAGGCCGTCCTCGACGACTACGCCAGGGCCCGCCGGACCTTCCACGCGCTCCTGGATGACGCAACGCCGGCCGACCTCGCCCGCCCGACCAGCGGCACCCGCTGGACCAACAGGCAACTGATGTGGCACATGCTCTTCGGCTACCTCATCACGCGCGTCCTGCTGGGCCTCGCACGCGTCTTCGGCCGGTTGCCCCGGAGCGCGAGCAGGGGCTTCGCCGGAGTGCTGAACGCGGGGACGAGGCCCTTCGACCTGATCAACTACCTCGGGCCGTGCGGGGCGGTGAAGGTCTTCGGGCCCCGAAGGATGGGCGCGGCGTTCGACCGCATCACCGGCTCGCTGGAGGGGCGGCTCGCGAAGGAGTCCGAGCGGGACCTGGCGCGGGGCATGCGCTATCCGGTCCGGTGGGACCCGTTCTTCAAGGACTTCATGACCCTCGCGGACCTCTACCGATACCCCACCCAGCACTTCGACTTCCACCATCGCCAGCTCACCCTCGGCGAGAGCGGCTGAGGCGCCTGTCAGTCGATGTGAGGGCTGCGGCGTTCGACCAGGACGGTGTCGCGCCAGCGGCTGTGGTGGCGGCCGATACGCTCGCGGGTGCCGATGACGCGGAATCCGGCCCGCTCGTGGACGGCGAGGCTGGCGGCGTTCTCAGGGAAGATGCCGGACTGGATGGTCCAGATCCCGGCCGCCTCGGTGGACTCGACCAGCGCCCCAGCGACCGCAACCGCTCGATCACAACCTCCACCCCCCTGGAACGCCTCCAGTTGCGCGGCAGGCATGTCACCGAACAGCACGGCGGCCATGGAGTCGCGGCCGCCCCGCAGGGCAGCCGTGACCGTACGGCCCTTCGCGGTCAGGGACACCAGGGTCGCGCGCCGGTCTGGCCGCTGCTGATGGGCGGCTGCCACACCGGCCGCGACACCCAGTCCGCCATCACCGCGGCCGGGTTCACCCTCACCACGGTCGATCGGTTCGCCTTCCCCGAGACCCGTCTTCCCTCGCCCTCCGCCACCCACATTTTCGGCACCGCCGAACGCAACCAGGCGGGAGGCGCCGTATGACCACTCAACCCGCCAGCCCGACCGAGGAGCCGAGCGCGGCCCATGCGTCCGTCACCTTGCTGGAGCGCCTCGCCGAGAAGCTCGGCAGCCGGGCCTCCGTCACCGCCGTCTACGCCGAACCGATCACGCGGAACGGCATCACCGTCATCCCCGTCGCCAAGGTCGGCTTCGGCTTCGGCGGCGGCGCGGGTCGCGAAGTCGGCGCCACCAAGAGCGGCGAGGGTGGAGGGGGCGGTGGCGGGGCGGAGGCCCGCCCGCGCGGTTTCATCGAGATCAGGGACGGGACCGCGACGTACAGGCCGATCCCCGACCCCTGGGTGGATGTCGGCGTACCACTGGTGGCGCTGCCGGCGGGAAGCGCGGCCCCGAAGATTGTCCGCGCGTCCAGGTCGCCGGGAACGGGTGCGTGGCCGGTGGCCGCGAAATGCCGCAGCACCGCCTGCTGTACGGCCCGCAGGCCGCTGGTGGGCGGCGCGGAGGCGCCCTCGTCCGGCGCGCCCGGCAGCATCCATCGGCAGATCCTCACAGTCCGCGGTGGCGTCCGCGACGTGCAGCGCACGCTGCAGGTCGGCCACGCTCGGTGTCCCCTCGACCCGTCCGTCCGGTCCCCGGTACAGGCGGCAGAAGACAGAGGCGGGAACCCCCAGCACGGCGAAGGGGTCGACGCCGTCGATGAGGATGGTCGGCGAGCCGTTCATGCCGAACCGGGCAGCCTCTGCCTCGTCGGCGACCTCGACCACCTCCGCGCTCCGACCGTCGAGCGCCTGGTCGATCCGCTCCCGCGCCAGCGGCCTGTGTGTGTGGGGGGCAGTCGGGCACCGTCAGAACCGTGATGCGCATGGTCGTGTCCTCCCAGGTCACTGCGGCTGCCACCGACGTTAGACCTTTCAGCGCACTGGAAGGTCAAGGCGTAGCCTCGGTCGTATGCGCATCGGAGACCTGGCCGCCGCGAACGGCCTGACGGTCACGACCATCCGCTTCTACGAGCAGACCGGGCTGCTGCCCGCACCTCCCCGCACGCCGGGCGGCTACCGCGACTACCCGCCGCAGACCGGCACCCGGCTGGCCTTCGTCCGCGACGCCCAGTCGGCCGGGCCTTGATCACCCGCAGCACGGTGACCGCTTCCTCGCCGTACAGGCGGTGCCCGCCCGGGCTGCGGACGGGCTCGGCCAGCAGACCGCGCCGCTCGTAATAGCGCAGGGTCTGGATGTTCGCCCCGGCCGCATCCGCGACCTGCCCGCTGCGCAGCTCTTCGCCGGTCACGGCACATCCCGGCGGGCGGCGGCCCGCTCCTGGAGAGCGTCCAGCACGGCCTCGTGGGCGCCATCGACGGAGATGTCCAGACGGATCAGCTCCGGGTCAGGGCTGACGGTGAACGTGAAGAACGAACAGCAGCCGCTCTCGCGCGCGACCAAGTCGCGCACCTTTTCCTCGACACCGTCACCGCCGGCGAGCGCAAGGGACAGCCGGAGCCGGTCCGGCCGGGCCAGATGCGTCAGGCTACCGGTGAACAACGTGTCGACCTCGGCGACCCGCAGCGGCTGCTCGGTGGTAGGCAGGGTGCAGGAGTCCGGTACCCAGGTACTCATCGTGGCCGCTTCCGTCGACGTCGTTTCCCCCTCGTGGGCGGGCACATCTCCGACGGTAAACCTGTACCTGGGTACAGGATGCAAGTCCGAGCCCCTGCCAGGACTAAGCGGCGGCAGCCTTGGTGAGGAGCGCGCCCATGGCGGCGAGGACGGCGGGCTCGACGCGGTAGTAGACCCAGGTACCGCGCCGCTCGGAGGAAAGCAGCCCGGCCTCCTTGAGCTTCTTCAGGTGGTGGGAGACGGTCGGCTGGGAGACGCCGACGTCGGAGATGTCGCAGACACATGCCTCGCCGCCCTCGTGCGAGGCGACCGAGGAGAACAGCCGCAGCCGGACCGGATCGCCCAGCGCCTTGAACATGACCGCGGTCCGCTCGGCCTCCTCGGCCGTCAGGGGGCGCTCGGTCAGTGGCGGGCAGCAGGGCTCCACAGCGGCTTCCGGCTCCAGCAGGGGCAGCACCTTCGCGTTCGACATACGTCTATGTTGACACATGTCGAACCAACCCCCCAGAGGCTGCGAGCTGGCACGTAGTGGGGCGGCCGGCGGCCAGGGCGGGCCCCCTAGTGGCGACATCGGGCGCAGTTCGGTTCAACGAAGCCCTCCGATTCGATGAATGTCTATGTTGACGCTTATCGATACAGGTGTAATGCTGAGAGCGCAAGAGATCGACAGATGTCGAAACAAAGGGGAGTCGCCATGAACGCCACCGCCACCGAGCAGCTGCCGGTCGTGGTCATCGGGGCAGGCCCTGCCGGTCTGGCTGCCGCTGCCCATCTCGTCGAACGCGGCCTGGAGCCTCTGGTCCTGGAGACGGGTGCGCAGGCGGGTGCGGCGGTGCGCGAGTGGTCGCATGTGCGGCTCTTCTCCACCTGGGCCGAGGTCACCGACCCGGCGGCCGAGAAGCTCCTCGCCCCCACCGGCTGGGTGAAGCCGGACGCGGCGACCTACCCGACCGGCGGCGACTGGGCGGAGCAGTACCTTCAGCCGCTCGCCGATGTACTGGGCGACAAGGTGCGCGTCGGCGTCCGGGTCACCGGTGTCTCCCGCTCGGGCCGCGACCGGATCGTCGACGCCGATCGCGAGACCCAGCCCTTCACCGTCCACGTCGCCTACGCCGACGGGCGAGAGGAGCGAATCCTCGCCCGCACTGTCATCGACGCTTCCGGCACCTGGGCCACCCCGAGCCCGGCCGGCGGCGACGGACTCCCCGCACTCGGCGAGCGCGCGGTCGTCGACCGGATCTCCTACCGCGTCCCGGACCTGAAGGACCCCGCCGTACGGGTCCGTTACGCCGGGAAGCGCACCGCCGTGATCGGCTCAGGTGCCTCCGCCTTCACGGCCCTGGCCTCGCTCGCCGACCTCGTGAAGTCTGAGGACGGCACTGGCACGCACGCGACCTGGATCCTGCGTCGGGGCATCTCCGGCTCCACCTTCGGCGGCGGCACCGCCGACCAACTCCCCGCCCGTGGCGCCCTCGGCCTCGCCGCGAAGGCCGCGGTCGACGAGGGGCACGCGGACGCCGTTACCGGTTTCCGTACGGACGCGATCGAGCGCGACGGCGAGCAGCTCGTGCTGGTCGCCGAGGACGGCCGCCGGCTCGACCCGGTCGACGAGATCATCGTCCTGACCGGCTTCCGCCCCGACCTGTCCTTCCTTGACGAACTCCGCCTCGGACTCGACGAACGCCTCCAGGCTCCCGTCGAGCTGGCACCGCTCATCGACCCGAACCAGCACTCCTGCGGCACCGTCTACCCGCACGGTGTGAAGGAGCTCTCCCACCCGGAGGAGGGCGTCTACCTCGTCGGCATGAAGTCCTACGGCCGCGCCCCGACGTTCCTCGCCCTCACCGGCTACGAGCAGGTCCGCTCCGTCGTCGCCGCGATCGCCGGCGACCACGAGTCCGCTGAACGCGTCGAACTCGTACTCCCAGAGACGGGGGTCTGCGGCGGCGCCGGCCTCTTCGACCAGCCGCGGACCGACGACGCGGCCGACGGCGGCGGCTGCTGCCCACCCGCACCCGCGCTCATTCAGCTCGGCGCCACGACCCCGGCGCCCTCCTACGGCTCGTGACCGATCTCAACACCCGCCTGGACGGGGCCGCGACCGGAACTGGGGACCGGTCGCGGCCCCGCGCCGTCCTGCCCGCGCTGTGCGCCACCCAGATCACCAGCTGGGGAATCGTCTACTACGCCTTCCCCGTCCTGAACCCCCAGATCACCGCCGACACCGACTGGTCCGCGAGCGTCACGATGGCGGCGTTCTCGCTCGCCCTGGTCATCTCCGGTCTCGCCGGAATACGGGTCGGCCGGACCATCGACCGACGTGGCCCCCGTACGGTCATGACCGCAGGCTCCGCCGTTGGCACCCTGAGTCTGGTGATCGTGGCCCTGGCCCCCAACTTGCAGGTGTTCTTCGGCGGTTGGATCCTGGCCGGCTTCGCCATGGCCGCCACCTTCTACCACCCTGCCTTCGCCGCCGTTACCCGCTGGTGGGCACCCGACCACGTCCGTTCTCTCACCATCGTCACCCTTGCCGGCGGCCTCGCCTCCACCGTCTTCGCCCCGCTCACCGCCACCCTCGCCGACCACCTGACCTGGCGCACCACCTACCTCGTGCTGGCTGCCATTCTGGCCGTCGTCACGATCCCTGCCCACGCCTTGGCCCTCAAGGCGCCCTGGCCCCCGGCCCCGGAGACACCGGCCGACATGGAGGGAACGCCCGGGACGGTCGTACGCAGCAGGCCGTTCCTGATGCTCGCGGTCGCCTTCGCCTTCTCGGCGTTCGCGATGTACGCCGTCGTCGTCACCCTCGTACCGCTCCTCGAAGGACGCGGCTACACCACCAGCCAGGCCGCCTGGGCCCTCGGGCTCGGCGGCGCCGGCCAGACCCTCGGCCGCACGCTCTACGCTCCGCTCGCCCGCAACACCGGTACGACCGCCCGCACGGTGGCCCTCATCGCACTCGGCGGCTTGACCACCGCGGTCTTCGCCCTCACCTCCGGCCCGTACGGCCTCGTGATCGCCCTATCGGTGATGGCAGGCATGGTCCGCGGCAACCTCACGCTCCTGCAGGCCACCGCCATCACCGACCGATGGGGCACACAGCACTACGGCAGACTCTCCGGACTCCTCAGCGCACCCGCCATGACTGCATCAGCCCTCGCCCCCTTCGCCGCCGTCCTCCTCGCAACCGCGATGGGCGGCTACCCACGGTTGTTTGGACTGCTCGCCGCCCTCGCCCTGCTCGCCGCACTCATCGCCACCGGAACAGCCGTCCGCGCAGGACGGCGGAGAGCTTGAATCAGGGACCCGTGGAACTCCAAGCCGATGTGCCTGCGCTCACCACTGTGCACACCAGCATTGGGACGGCGCGGTGCGCAGCCAGAAGGGAGGACCTGGGGCCGCGGCAGCCCGAAGGTTGGAGCTGGTCGTGGTCGCGGGCAGCCCGGCCAGCCGTGCCGGGTCCGGTAGGCCCGGCAGGACAGCCCTCAGGGCGGTTGGGGCGGCGAACGCGGCAAATCAGCGTCGCGTTTCCGAGCGTAGCGCCGATAACGCACACCATTCGCGTCGCGGAGTCAGTCCCGCAAGGCTCTGACGCGTAAATACCAACCGGTGCGGGCAAAACCGCAGGTAGCTGACCTCGCCTCCTGCGCTGCCACCCCGCGGCGCGGTGTTGATCAAGGGCTACGGGGTGTCCGATGTGCCCATTTACCTGCCTCACGGCGGGCGGCGAAGCCGCCCTGAGTCGCTGACCTGCGGTTTCCTTCCACCTGTTGTGGATAGACCTGTTTCTTGTGACGCACCACGTGGAGTGCGTCGCGATCCTTGAGCCCGCCGACAAGGGTGCCTGATCTGCTGTTTTCACGTGTGCGTCAGGTGCGTTGAGTGCGTTACCTCGACGCTGAAATGACGCTCGTGAGGCTTGTCCTGACAGGGCATCACCTCGCTGCTGATGCTGATGACGGTCACGGTCACTGCGCTGGTGAGACCACAGGGTGGTGGCCAGCGTCGGCGGGGGCCGTGGGGTGCTGCGGCGATCGTGTTCGTGGCCACGCTGGGCTGCACGTGGCAGCAGTGGCACAGCGTAGGGCGTTGACGCGCCGCCGGGGGTGCGTGTCCCAGTTGTACGACCTCGCCGGCATCACCGCCGCCGAAGTAGTCGCAAGGTTGGCCGGCCTTGAGAGGAACTCAGCCTCCCTCTGGGGTGTTGAGGAGGGTCAGGCCGAGGGGGGTGAGGCTGTGAAGCACGGAGTTTCGATGGCGGAGGGAGCGGATTAGTCCGGCTTCGCGAAGAATGGTTGCGTGTTCGCTTGCGCTCGCGGGTGCGATACCTGCACGAGCGGCCAATTCCTTGGTGGAACAGCCTTGGTGCTCTGCGATGGTGGTGAGCACCGTAGTGCGCGTGCGGCCCAAAAGCGTCGACACACCGGGGGAGCGCGCCTGCTCATGTGCGGAAGCAAGGGTGGTGAGCTCACGGGGGCGCTGGTCGGGGAAGGCGGGATAGCTCACGGAAACGGGCCGGCCGTCGGTGACGATGGCGCGTGTGCAGAACATCGACGGAATGAGTAGGAAGCCCTCCCCGTCCAGGTGAAGGTCACGGTCGGCTCCGCTCACCATCCGGACTTCCAGAACGGGCGGGTTCCACCGCATCCACTGGGGGTTGGCCTGGGTCAGCAGCTGCTCGACACCGCCGGTGAGCAATTGCTGCAGGCGCAGAGTTCGATCGACCGCCAGGTGTTCCGTGAACTGGACCCAGTACGGACCGAGCAGGCATGTGTGGAGATGGCTGAGCCCCGTGCAGAGCTCAGCAAACAGAGACGCATCGTCTGCCAGGCGGCGAGTCCACGCCGGCAGGGAAGGTCGATGCTGTGCAGTTTCCAGCAGATTCGCCCTCACGCGTTCGCGAGGCGTGCCGCGTACCTGTTCCAGAAGTTCTTCGACAGCGCCCACTTTGGTGGGGCTGAGGAAGCCTGGCGAATATCCCACGGCAGGCATGAGGGCCAGGGCCATGCGCGCCTGTGCAGACAGCTGTGCGCGGGCCCGGTGCCGCCAGGCACCGAATCGGGCCGGCTGGCTGCGGCTTTGTACGGCTCGCGCTGCAAGTTCCAACTCGTGCAGCGGCATCGGCCCCTCGGCCACACGAGTCCGGGCCAGATCCTGAACCGTGAAGTGTATGCGGTAGACCATGACAGCCTGAGGCGTTCCTTCCGGAATGTCGTTCTTCGGTCCAGGCCGAATCAGATCGAGATCGTAACGTTCGAAGGTGAGGCTGAACCCACAGTCAGCAGGAGTCGACGGCGCACGGGTACCTGAGCAGCCACGAGTTGGTCATGCAGTCAAACGACCGATGCAACCCTGGGCCCGGGTGCATGGTCGGTAAACGCACCCCCAGGTGGTGGCGGAGGACGCCCGACAACGTACGTGCTCTTGCGTTTTCACCTCACTCGAGGGGTCTCCTTGCCCAGCGTTCCCATTCCACGACCAGGGACGATCGCGCTTGCCGCGGTCGCCGCTCTGACGGTAGGGGTCACACCAGCCACCGCCGCGCCGGGCGGACCGGCAGGCCCAGCTGACGGTGACCGCCTCCCATCTGTCCGGCACGACAGCCGTCATCGGCAAGTCCTCGCTCGAGGTCTCGTACGACGACGGGGTGACCTCCTAGGGGGCCAAGCCGAGCCGTAAGGGTGACGCATGGCGGACGGCCCTGCACATGCCGAAGTCCGCGCACTTCGTCACGCTCCGGGTCACCGCCAAGGGCAGCGCCGACAACAGCGTCTCTCGGACGATCACCTGGGCCTTCGGCCTGCGCTGACGTCACCTGATGTAGCAACCCCGGCGGGCAGGGCCGCAGCCGGCGACCCCGCCCGGGATCGCGACGAGGCCGCTGAGCGGCCCGAGAGTGGTGAGCACCAGCCGATGGCTACCGAAGATGTGGTCACCGTCCGCACCCGCTCTGTCGAACTCGAAGCGTCCCCCGGCGTCCAGGGCCACGCCCTCGTCCCTGAGGACGTGCCCGGTGCGACGGGAGCAGCTGTGCGCCAAGAGCCCCAGCACACCGGGGCAGCCCGGCGAGCTGCTGGCCGGCCACCTGCCGAACACATGGGAAGCGTTACTTGAGATCCGTGACCGCACCGACGACATCCCCGGTATGCCGCCGCCCCCGTTTTGTCGGGCGCGAAGCAGAACTGAGGCGTGTGACGGACGCGCTGCGGCGATTGCCCGCGCTTGTGCTGGTGGAGGGCGAGGCGGGTATAGGCAAGAGCCGCTTGGTGCAGGAGGCCTTGGCGGCGGTCGCCAATGGGGGTCCGCGCACGCTGGTGGCGGTGTGCCCGCCGTTCCGTGAGGCGCTGACCCTTGGCCCGATCGTTGATGCCGCCCGGCAGGCCGCACCGAGTGGCGCCGATGTGGCGGACCTCGGACTGTCGGCGTTGGCCGGTACGCTGCGGCCGCTGTTCCCGGAATGGGCGGACGGCCTACCGTCCGCGCCGGAGCCGCTGGCCGATGCCGGCGCCGCCCGGCACCGGTTGATCCGGGCCTTCGCCGAACTCCTGGACCGTCTCGGAATCGACGTCCTGGTCGTCGAGGACGTGCACTGGGCGGACGAGGCGACGCTGGAGTTCCTGCTGTTCCTGGCCTCCCGGCAGCCGTTCCCGCTCACTCTGGTGATGACCTGCCGTCCCGAGGAGGTGGCCGCCGACTCCCTGCTGCTGCGCCTGTCCTCCCGGGTACCGACGAGTGCGGGGATCAGTCACGCACGCGTCGGCCTGGCCGGACTCGCGGTGCCCGACACCGCGGAGCTCGTGTCGTCGATGCTGGACGACGAACACGTCTCCACCGAGTTCGCCACATTCCTGCACGACCGCACCGAGGGCGTGCCGCTCGCGCTGGAGGAGTGCGTCCGACTGCTGCGGGACAGGGCCGACCTGGTCCGGCGGGACGGCGAATGGATGCGGCGCACCCTCGACGAGATCGCCGTGCCGCCGACGATCCGGGACGCCGTCACCGAGCGGGTGGCCCGGCTCGGGGCCGACGCCCGGCGGGTGCTGCTGGCGGCTGCCGTCCTGAGCGATCCGGCGGACGAGAGAACGCTGGGTACGGTCAGTGGGCTGACCGGGGTCGGGAGCGGCGAGGAGGCGGGCCTCGGGGACCGGACGGGCCGTCCGGCAGGTTCCGCCATCGCGCCGGCCTGGGGGTCTGGCGCCGCTACGGTGGTCGAATCAGCCGTCTCCGACGCGGTACGCAGTGGCCTGCTGGTCGAGGACGGCTCCGGTTCGGGCCGTATCGCGTTCCGGCATACGCTCGCCGCCCGAACGGTATATGACCGGGCGTCGGCGTCCGAACGGCGAGCCGCCCACCGCCGCGCCGCCGCGCTGCTGGAGACCGCCCGGCCCCGGCCCGTCGGCCGGCTCGCCCGTCACTTCCGGCAGGCCGGCGAGGTCGCGCGGTGGTGCGAGTACGCCGAGCAGGCAGCGGACATCGCCCTCGCGTCCGGTGACCACGTCACCGCCCTCGCCTTTCTGCACGAATTGATCACCGAACCGGAGCTGCCCGCGGAAGCGGTCGCCCCATTGGTGCGGAAGATGCCGTTCCAGGCGTTCACCGGCTACACCCGGCGTGCGGATGTCCTGGCCACGTTGCGCGCCGTCCTCGAAACGGACCGGCTCAGCGCGCGCGACCGCGCGGAAGTGCGGGGCCAGCTCGCTCAGATCCTCATCCAGCTCGGTGAGTACGCCGCCGCGGCAGCGGAGTTGGAGCCGGCGATACCCGACCTCGTCGACGGAACATACGCCGTCGCCTGGGCGATGACCGCTCTCGGATACCCGGTGCTGAGCGGAACGTGGCCGGCCAAGACCCATCTGCGCTGGCTGGAGCGGGCTCGGCAGTTCACTGCCGGTGCGGCGCTCTCCCCGCATGAGCGGCTGTCCTTGTTGGTCAACCGTACGACCGCGCTGCTCGAACTCGGCGAGGAGTCGGGCTGGGTGCTCGCCGAGGAACTGGGCGACGACGAGTCGACACCGCAGCTGGCCCTCCAACGCGGCCGAGCCGAACTGAACATCGGCGACGCGGCGATTCGGTGGGGACGATACGCAGAGGCCCGACTGCGACTGACGAGCGCCGTCGACGTCGCGGGGCGGCACGCGTACCAATTGCTCGCGGACCTGGCCGGGGTGACGCTCCTCCACCTCGACTACCTGACCGGCACGTGGCAGGGCCTGGCCGAGCGGGCCGGGCAGTGGTCGGACGTGGCCGAAGAGCCCTTGTGCCGGCTGCAGGCCCTGCTGGTGGTGGCTCAGGTGAAACTGGCGACCGTGGGCGCGGATGAGGACGTCGAAGATCTGCTGCGGACGGTGCGGGAGGAGGGCGAACGCCGCGGCGCCATCGGTCTGTGGCTGGAGCCTGCAGCGGCGCAGGCACGGCTCAGGCTCGCCGCGGGTGACACCGAGGAGGCACTCGCACTGACCGAGGACCCCATACGTCTGGTCATGCGCAAGGGCATCTGGTTCTGGGCGACGGATGTCGCACCCGTGCGAGTGGCGGCACTGGCGGCGGCCGGGCGGCATGCGGAGGCGGAGCATCTGGTGACCGCGTTCGAGGAGGGGCTGAGCGGGCGGCGCACGCCCGCTGCGCATGCGGGACTGGAGGAGTGCCGGGCGGCGCTCACCGAGGGCCGGGGAGAGTTCGAAGCGGCGGCGCGGGCCTGGGGCAACGCGGCTCAGGCGTGGTCGCAGCTGCCGAGGCCGCATGCAGCGGCACGGGCGCAGGAGGGCGTCGAGCGCTGCACGCCCGCCACGCGGGGCGGGCGGCGCGGATACGGGAACCAGTTGTCGCCGCGGGAGGTGGAGGTGGTCCGGCTGATGCTGCAGGGCCTGACGAACCGCCAGATAGCCGTCGAGCTGTCGAGGTCGCCCAGCACCGTCACGGCGCAGTTGAAGTCGGCCATGCGCAAATACGGGGTGACGTCCAGAACGGCATTGGCCGTGAACGTGACGCAGGCGGGGAGCGTCTGAAAGCGCGGACTCGTCCTTGCACTTCCACGCACTCTTCAGCCCATTTGGCAATCGCGCATGCCTACGCTGCCCGCTGCCCGCTGCCCGACCAGGCCCGGCGCCCGGAAGCTCTCGGCGCGCGACGAGCGTCGCCGACGGCACTTCGTCTGCTGACAGAGCGGTGGGACCGGGCGCGATTGCACCCGGTCCCACCGTCGATTCGGACGTCGTCAGTGACGGTCGCCGGCGCCCTTCGCCGGCGTCTGCACCGTCATCGAGACCGGGACGGTGTCTCTGTCGTAGAACCCGTCGGTACCGAGCCCGAGAGTCGCGGTCACCGTCCCCGGCTGAGCCGGCGCCGCATGACGCGCGTTCAACCGCACCCGCACGGTGGTGTGACGGCCCGGCTGGATGGTGAGCGTCGTCTTGCTCTCCGCCAGCCACGGGACGTCGACCGGTCCGGCCTGGTTGAAGCCGGACAGCACCGAGCCGGCCGTCAGCGCGAGCGCATCGGAACTCGAGCCGCCGAGCGCGTAGAAGCCCCGCGCACCGACGACACCGATCGCGTTGTTCCGCGCATGGTCGGCGCTGGGCAGTGCCGTCCACCAGTTCATCGCCGGATCGTAGACATAACCCCGCTCGGTCGCCGCCGCGTTGTTGTCCGTGAACCCACCGGAGACGAGCAGGCGTCCATCGGCCACGCCGTATGCCGACTGCGCCAGGTCGATCGGGAGGTCGGCGATCCGCTTCCATGTGTCACGGGCGGGGTCGTAGACGAAGGCGTCCTTGACCTCCCGACCTCCGGGGGCGTCGACGAGGTTGGTGTAGCCCCCGGCGCAGTAGAGCTTGCCGGCGATCCCACCGCACGAAGCGCCGTTGATTTCCTCGGGATAGGGGTGGACGGTGCTCCAGGTCTTCGTCTTCGGGTCGTAGGCGCTGACGGTGGAGTGGAAACTGTCGTCCACGGACATGCCGCCGACGACGTACAGCTTGCCGTCGAGCACCGCCGCGCCGCCGCCTGCCAGCGCGTGGGGATTGTCAGCTGCGGTGCTCCAGGTGTCGGCGGCGGGGTCGTAGACCTGCGTCCTGGTCTCGATCCCTATCGCCGAGAAGTCCGCCGCCACCCAGTAGCCGCCGCTGACATAGAACTTGCCGTCGATGAAACCGCCGGACGCCGATGCCACCGCAGACGGCGCGTCGGCCTTCTGCCGCCAGGTGTTCGCGGCGGGATCGTAAGCGTAGAAGGAAGCCAGCGGTACAAATCCGTCGGTGCCCAGACCGAGCCCCGTGTACACCGTGCCGTGAGAACTGCCGGCGACCATGGCAGTGGCGGAGGCAGGCAGGTCAGCGGTCGATGTCCATGCCGGACCCGAGGCCGTCGTGCTGGTGGACTCGTTGAGTTTGACCCTGAGGGGCGCGTCGCCGGTGTTGGTGAGCGTCAGGTCACGGGTCGCCGAACCCTTCCATGGCACGGTCGCGCTGACCGGACCACTGGTCACAAGCCGGCCGGCATGCAGGGTCAGGTCGGCCGCGGTGACCTTGTTCACGGCCAGTTTCACCTTGTGGGATGCCGAGTGGTACGGGTACTTCGCCGCGGTGACCGTCCGGTGGCCCGTCAGCGAGGAGAAGAACCAGTAGAAGCCACTGGCCCGACCGGGGATACCGGCCATGGGCGCGCTGGTCACATACTGCGCCGGCCGGTCCGTGAGGGAGACGGTCACGCCGTCGACCGGCTTCGAGGTGTTGCCGTCGGTGATGTTGCCGACGACGAGGCCTCCGGGCTGCGGGGTCACCCATGCGCCGCCCAGTCGGACGTTGTCGATCCACCACCCTCCGCCTGGGCCGGCGTTCGGTGTGTCGATCTGGCGCCGGAACCTGACCCGCGCGGAAACTGCCTCTCCGCTCGTGGGCAGTGCGACCGTCACCGAGTCCAACTTCAACGAGTCGTCCGACCACTCGGTCGTCCAGGTCTTGCCGCCATCCGTGCTGTAGTCGACGCTCGCAAGGCCGAAGGCGTTGTCGGTGCGGAAAGACACAAACGGCGTCTGAGAGGCGGGAACCGTGAATTCGGGGGAGAGCAGCGACGTGTCAGTCGGCTTTCCAGCCGTGTGACCCATGACGTACGCAGATCTACCGGTAAAGGTCCATGGATCTCCCGCCGCGGTGTCGACAGTCCGGCCGGCCGGCGCCGTGGTTTCGTCGAAGGTCTCGGTGTCGCCTTCGGACTTCTGGGTGTAGCCGGACGCGGAGCCGAGCGACGACACCGGCGACGCGCTGAGGCCGATGTTGTGGACCACGCTCGTGGTCTTCGTCGTCACGCTGGTGTCACGCTCCAGGTAACCGGGGTAGTTGGAGGTGACATGCAGCGTGTAGCGGCCGTTCACCGGCAACCGGACCGAGTACTGGCCGGTGACCGGGTCGCTGTAGATCGGGCCACCGGGAATGCCGTTGTCGACGACGATTCCGGCGTAGAGCGACCAGCCGTGGCCCGATGCGTCGGCGACGGTACCGCTGACCGTCACCAGGGGTACCTTGGTCAACTTCACGTCGGCCGTAGTGGTCTTGTCAGCGCTGACCGTGACATCGTTCGTCGTCTTGTCCGCGTAGGCGAAGGCGCTCACGTCGAGGTCGTACGAGCCGGCGGCCAGCCGCATCCGGTACGTGCCGTCGGGGCCCGTGGTCGTGGTCATCGACGACGCGCCGGTGACGTTGACCTTGGCGCCGGAGACGGGCTTGCCGGTCGACGCCTCGGTGATGGTGCCGCTCAGTGTTCCGGCCGGTCCGCTGGAGAACGCAGCGGTCCCGTTCGGCGTGCCGAGTCCGGTGGGTCCGTCGTAACCGGGTCCCGCCGTGCACAGGTATGTGGGGTCACAGGCGCCGTTGGCACCCGAGGTCACATCGTTGAGGCTGCCGGTGTGAGCGTAGGGATAGCTGTTGGGATACGTGCCGTCGAGCATCGACCCGCCGAGTGCGTAGGTCGCGGCGATGATCGGCGCCGAAGCGCTGGTGCCGCCGTACTGCCCCCAGCCGGTGCCGTAGGTGGAGCCGTACGTGTTGTACACCGCGACCCCGGTGACGGGATCGGCGACCGCTGACACGTCGGCGACGGTGCGATGGGCGCAGCCGGTGTCCTTCTGGAACGAGGGCTTCGGTTGGGTGGTCGAACAGCCGGAACCGGGACCGCCGCCGAGGCTGCTCCACACCGATTCCCTCCAGCCGCGCGCCGTGTCCGGATCGCGTACCAGTGACGTGCCGCCGACGGCGGTGACGTGGGGCGAGGACGCGGGGAAGGAGACGCCGTAGCTCGAGTCGCCGCTGCTGGCGACGACTGCGACACCGGGATGGTCGTAGTACTGCTGCGCGGCCTGCCGGTCCGTCGGCCACTCGCCGCTTCCGGGTGTGGACGAGTACCCGGTTCCGTAGCTGTTCGACACGTAGCTCGCACCCAGCGCGACCGCCTGGTTCACTCCGGCGCCGAGGTCGGCCACGGCGGCGCTGTCGGCCTCGACCAGGATGATGTTGGCGTTGGGAGCGATGGCCGACACCATGTCGAGGTCGAGCGAGATCTCAGCCGCCCAGCCTTCGTGGGCCTGAGGGTAGTCGCCCTGGAGACCGCGCTGATTGACCTTGATGAACTGACCGGGCTTCAGCGGCGGCAGGCCGAACTGCTCGCGGTACACGGCAAGGTCCGAGGCTGCGTTCGGGTTGTCGTAGGCGTCGACGATGGCGATCGTCGCACCGGCACCCCCGTCCTTCGGCAGGTTGTAGGCGCTGAGCAGGTCGCCGGGCGCCAGCCCATGCGGAGTGGCGGAGGCGGCCCGGACGCCCTTGCCGCCCTCGACGCCGTTGACCCGCACCGCGAAGCACCGGGCCTCTGCTCCACAGGGTGAGCCAGGCGGGTAGCTGATCTGCTGCCATGCCTCGTCGGGGGACGGTGTGGATGGCCGTGAGGCCGCAATGCGGTCGTCTCGGTCCGGAGATCAGACGCCGGTGCTTCCGTCGATTCGCTCGCGGATGAAGTCGGCGTGCCCGTTGTGCCGGGCGTATTCGGCGATCATGTGCGTGTAGATCCATCGCAGGCTCACCTCGCCGCCCATGAACGGGCTGGTGTCTTCCAGCAGCCGGGTGGCGCAGTTGGCGCGGGCGCGGGCGATCTCGTCCTGCCAGGTGGCCTGGGCCGTCTCGAAGGAGATGGTGTCGGAGAGGCCGAACCCGTCGTCGCGGCCGTCAGGGCCGGCCTGCGGACTGTGGATGGCCGGTACGTCCTCGCCCGTCAGCACGCGGCGGAACCAGTTACGCTCGACTTCGGACATGTGCTGGACGAGACCCAGCAGGGTCAGCGGCGAAGGAGACACGGAGGCGGTCCGTAGCTGCTCCTCCGTGAGGCCGCCGCACTTCATGGCCAAGGTGGTCCGGTAGAAGTCGAGCCAACTCTCCAGGCTCGAACGCTCGTCGGCGTTCAGGGGCGGCATCGGCCGTTCAATGGTCGTCATGATCGCAGATCATGTCAGCGGGGTCTGACATCGCCTCCCTGCCTGCCGCCTTGAGGACTCGGCGCCGCAAGGTAAAGCGCTTATCCGCCGAATGAAGTGCTCAGCAACACCAGCGTCCCTATACGAACGTGCGCCGAGCAGCACTAGTAGGGCAGTCCTTCCGACGCGGCGTGCAGGGCGGTGTGCAGGCAGACGGCGATTTCGGCGTCCGAGGCGTCGTTGTCGTCGGCGAAGCGCTGGGCGAAATCCTCGGCCGCGGCGCGCAGCGCGCCGTTGATGGTGGCCGCGTGCACTTTCACCCGCAGGTCGTCGGGGCTCCTGCCGGACCGGCCGGCGAGTAGTTCACCGAGGACGGGCAGCGCGTCGTCGTGTGCCTGGAGCCAGACGGCGCGCAGGGCCGGCTCGGTGAGGGTCATGCGGATCAGGTCGAGGACGGCAGGGTCGGCGGTCGGCAGCGTCCCTGTCGGCAGGAGTCGGTGAGGAAGTCCAGCAGGCCGGTCTGCGGCGGCCAATGGCGCAGCCGGTCCGTGGCGGCGTCCAGGCTCGCCGTGAGCAGAGGGCGCACACAGCTTTCCTTGGTGGGGAAGTGGCACCACAGCGTGCGGGTCGAGATGCCCACGGCCTGGGCGATCTGCTCACCCGTGGTGCCGGTGACGCCTTGTGAGGTGAACAGGCGGACGGCCTCGCGGGCGATCTCCAGGCGGAGTGCCGTCCTGCGCCGCTCGCCGAGCGACGGCCTCATGGCCGGCCCTTCTGTCGTCACCTGGTCCCCGGGTGCCGCATATTTGCCGGTGATCGGCGACACAGGGGTGGTGGGGCAACGGTGCGCGATCTACCGGCTGCTGGCCTCCGGCGCGGCGGTGGTCGCCACCAGGTCCTCGTAACCGACCGACACCGTCTCGCCGTTCAGCGTGATCGGGTGCTGGAGCCCGCCGGAGAGGCGGTCGGTGAGCCAGGAGATGGCGGCGCCCTGGTCGGTGAGGAGCGGTACCAGGTGGTTGGTGAGCAGTCCGTCGCCGGGGTTGGGCAGATTGATGGCCTCATAGGTGACGTTGGCGCCCTTGGGGCACCAGTCGACGGCGAGTTGGCGTGCCTGGGGGTGCGGGACGATGTCGTCCTGGATGCCGGTCGCCAGGCGCACCGGGCCGGCCGGCTTGAGCGTGCCGATGCGCTGGGCGTCGAGCGGGGCCCGGAGTCGCGGCTCATGCCGGACGATGTCGTTGACGGACTCACCGGTGGTGGTCCACGCGGTGCTCTTCTTGAAGGCGTATCCGAAGATGGCGTCGCCGACACACATGGTGGACAGGTCGTTCAACGCGGCCTTGCCGGCGGCGTTGAGCGCTGACGGAGAGATTCCAGCCGGGACCCCGAGCCACGGCCCGCAGGAGGGGGCCAAGCGATCACGACCCCCTCCTGCGCCGACCTGGAGGGCACGGAGCACGGGCCGGGCCCGTACGTCCTGGACGGCGCGCTCACCCCGGGCACCACGGGAGCGTACAACCCCTCGATGACCATCGCCGCCGTGGCCGGCCGGGCGGCCGGGCGCCATCGACACCCAGGACGTCGGCAGCGTCGTCTGAACCGGGGCGGACAGACCATCGCCGAGTCCAGGCCGGCGGGCGCGGGCCGGCCGGCCTGGACGTCGTGATCAGACGAGGTCGAACCGGTCGAGGTTCATGACCTTGACCCACGCCGCGACGAAGTCGTTCACGAACTTCTCCTTCGCGTCATCGCTCGCGTAGACCTCTGCGAGCGCGCGGAGCTCGGAGTTCGAGCCGAAGACGAGGTCGGCGCGGCTGCCGGCCCACTTGACCTCGCCCGTGGCGGCGTCGCGGCCCTCGAACGAGTTCGCGTCCTCGGACGTCGCCTTCCACGTCGTGCCCAGGTCGAGCAGGTTGACGAAGAAGTCGTTGGTCAGCGAGCCGGGGGCTTCGGTGAAGACGCCGAGCGGCGACTGCCCGTAGTTCGCGCCCAGGACGCGGAGGCCACCGACGAGGACCGTCAACTCGGGGGCGCTCAGGGTCAGCAGGTTCGCCCGGTCGAGCAGCAGGTACTCGGCCGGGAGCCGGTTGCCCTTCCCGAGGTAGTTGCGGAACCCGTCGGCGGTCGGTTCGAGCGCGGCGAACGACTCCACGTCGGTCTGCTCCTGCGACGCGTCCGCGCGGCCCGGCGTGAAGGGGACCTCGACGCCGATGCCGGCGTCCTTGGCTCCCTGCTCGACGGCCGCGCCACCGGCGAGCACGATCAGGTCGGCGAGCGAGACCTGCTTGCCGCCGGTCCGGCCGGCGTTGAAGGCCTCCTGGATTCCTTCCAGGGTGCGCAGCACCGTCGCCAGCTGGTCGGGGTCGTTGGCCTCCCACCCGCTCTGCGGCTGAAGGCGGATGCGCGCGCCGTTGGCGCCGCCGCGCTTGTCGCTGCCGCGGAAGGACGAGGCCGACGCCCACGCGGTGGACACGAGCTGGGACACCGTGAGGCCCGAGGCGAGGATCTGGTCCTTGAGGGAGGCGATGTCCTCGGCGTCGACGAGCTCGTGCGTCACCGCGGGAAGCGGGTCCTGCCACAGCAGCGTCTCGCTCGGGACCTCCGGGCCGAGGTAGCGCACGATCGGACCCATGTCGCGGTGGGTCAGCTTGAACCAGGCACGGGCGAAGGCGTCCGCGAACGCGTCGGGGTTCTCGAGGAAACGACGCGAGATCTGCTCGTAGGCCGGGTCGAACCGGAGCGAGAGGTCGGTCGTCAGCATCGTCGGTGCCTGGCGCTTCGACGGGTCGTGCGCGTCGGGGACGGTGTCCGCACCAGCGCCGTCCTTCGGCCGCCACTGGTGGGCGCCGGCGGGGCTCTGGAACAGCTCCCACTCGTAGCCGAACAGGATCTCGAAGAAGCTGTTGTCCCAGGTGATCGGGGTGTTGGTCCAGATGCCCTCGAGGCCGCTGGTGATCGCGTCGCCGCCCTTGCCGGTGCCGAAGGAGTTCCGCCAGCCCAGGCCCTGCTCCTCGAGCGGGGCGGCCTCGGGGTCGGGGCCGACGCTCTCCGCCGGGCCTGCGCCATGGGTCTTGCCGAAGGTGTGACCGCCCGCGATCAGCGCGACCGTCTCCTCGTCGTTCATCGCCATCCGGTGGAACGTCTCGCGGATGTCGCGGGCCGCCGCGATCGGGTCCGGGTTACCGTTCGGACCCTCCGGGTTGACGTAGATGAGGCCCATCTGGACCGCACCGAGAGGGTTTTCCAGCTCCCGGTCGCCGGTGTAGCGCTCGTCGCCGAGCCACGTGGTCTCGGGACCCCAGTAGACGTCCTCGTCGGGCTCCCAGACGTCCGCACGACCGCCGCCGAAGCCGAATGTCTCGAAGCCCATCGACTCCAGGGCGACATTGCCGGTGAGGATCATGAGGTCGGCCCACGACAGGTTCTTGCCGTACTTCTTCTTGACCGGCCACAGCAGGCGGCGGGCCTTGTCGAGGTTCCCGTTGTCCGGCCAGCTGTTGAGGGGGGCGAAGCGCTGCTGGCCGGCGCCGGCGCCGCCGCGGCCGTCGCTGATCCGGTAGGTACCCGCGCTGTGCCACGCCATCCGGATCATGAACGGGCCGTAGTGCCCGAAGTCGGCGGGCCACCAGTCCTGCGAGGTCGTGAGGACCTCCGCGATGTCCCGCTTCACGGCCGGGAGGTCGAGGGTCTTGAAGGCCTCGGCGTAGTCGAACTCCTCGCCGAGGGGGTTGGCCACAGCAGGGTTCTTGGCGAGGATCTTCAGGTTGAGCCGATCCGGCCACCACTGGCGGTTTCCGCCGCCCTGAGTCGGGTGCGGGGCACGCCCGTGCGCGACCGGGCAGCCACCTGCGCCTCCCGTCTTGGCGTCTGTGACGATTGCATCGGGGTTCTCAGACATGGCAATCCTTCTTGACTTGGTGGATCACGGAGCTCAGGAACTACGGGCGGCAGAACAGTCGGAGCGCAGGCCCCAGGGGGTGACCTCGGCCTCGTCGATCGAGAAGCCGTGGTCGTCGGACGCGGCCGGGCAGGGGCCTCGCCGACCTCGGCCATGCCACGGCACGATCTGCACACGGTGCGGTGAGCGAGGGGCGGGCCCCTCGCTCACGACGTGAAGAGAGAAAGTGGCCTGCACGATCACGCGCCCCGGAAGCCATCGCCTCGGCGTCGAGGTGGTCACCGTCCTGGACGGCCCCGGACAGCGTGACGCGGGCGGCCACCACCCGCGGGCCGGCACGGTGCACCTCCGCGACGGTAGTCGCCTCACGTCTCTGTCTCCTGCCGGGCCGGAGTCTTTCTGTCTCTGGTCTATCCTCGGCACCGAGCCTACGATAGACAGAGTCCAAGTCAAGAAGTACGCCAAGCCCATATCCAATCGGAACACGGACGCGCACTTCAGGTTCCGTGTATCCCACGGAACCTGAACAGGTGAAGCGATATGAGTGACCTGCTGGAGCGGTTGCGAGGGCGTGGCTGGCGGATGACGTCCCAGCGGCGTGTTGTTGCGGAAGTCCTCGACGGCGACCACGTGCATCTCACGGCAGACGAGGTGCACGTCCGCGCGACGCAGCGACTGCCCGAGATCTCCCGGGCGACCGTCTACAACACCCTTGGCGAGCTGGTCTCCCTCGGTGAGGTCATGGAGCTCTCCACCGAAGGCCGCGCCAAGCGCTACGACCCCAACGCGCACCACCCGCACCAGCACCTGGTGTGCTCCGGCTGCGGCGCCATCCGCGATGTCCACCCGACCGGCGATCCGCTTGCCGACCTCCCGGCGGAGGAACGGTTCGGGTTCACGCTGTCCGAGGTCGAGGTCACCTATCGCGGACTGTGTCCATCCTGCGCCTCCCGATGAGGTCACGCTGTCGTGACGCCGAAATGGCGCCCGTAACGCCCATGTGACGTTCGTTCTGATGGATCGCCGGCTTGCGCGTCGCAGCCGTGCCGACCTGGCCGGCTGATTCGCTCGCCCGGCAGCGGCTCATCGCTGCTGCGGATCAGTCACCGCGCCCGGATGGAGAGCGGGCCGGCCGGCTTCAGGGGTGTGGTGCCGCTCGCCGTGGGCTTGTCGGTGCCGCACTCGCTCGGACTGACCCATCCCGGGCCAACTTCCAGCACATCCAGCGAGCATGACGTTGCGACAGCACAGCCACGATGCGGCTGTGGGGCACACTGCAGGGGGCGGCGTCGCTCGCGCGCCTCGCTCCCTGCCACGCAGTCCGGCAGCACTGTGACCTGCGGGGCAGCTGAGTGAGGGGCCCTGCCGCACCCCGCTGGTGGCTCCCCGGAACAGCACGGCCTGCCACGCGGCGAGCCCGTCCAGCACGCTGGACGGGCGCTGAAGATCTGCTTCCCGTACGACGCGTCGGGCGAGCACGTCACCGACGAGGAGTACCCGGCGAAGCCCTCCTCGAGCTGATCCGGACCGAAACGACCGAGAGGAAGAACGCATGCGTACCACCACACTGGGCAGCAAGGGACCGGAGGCCGGTGTCATCGGCCTGGGCTGCATGGGCATGAGCTTCGGCTACGACATGGCGGCACCGCGGGACGACGACACGTCGATCGCGGTGATCCGTCAGGCACTCGACCTCGGTGCGACGCTCATCGACACCGCCGACGTGTACGGGCCGTACACCAACGAGGAGCTGGTGGGCCGGGCACTGGCGGGCGGGCATCGCGAGCGCGCGGTGCTGGCCACCAAGGTCGGCCTGGTCGTGAGCGACCCGACCGGTGGCCCCGACAACTCCCCTCTCATCGTCAACGACGGCCGCCCGGAACGCGTACGCAAGTCGATCGACGAGAGCCTGCGCCGGCTCGGCACCGATCACGTGGACCTCTACCAGCTCCACCGGGTGGACCCGCAGGTGCCGATCGAGGAGACCTGGGGAGCCATGGCGGAGACCGTTGCGGCGGGCAAGGCGCGGCACATCGGCCTGTCCGAGGCGACGGTGGACGACATCAAGCGGGCGCAGGCGGTACACCCCGTGACGTCGGTGCAGTCCGAGATGTCGCTCTGGACCCGCGACGCGCTGGCCGATGTCCTGCCCTACTGCAACGAGCAGGGCATCGCCTTCCTGCCGTTCTCGCCGCTCGGGCGGGGCTTTCTCACCGGGCGGTCCTCGTCGTTCGACGACCTGCCGGAGGACGACTTCCGGCGCCGGCTGCCGCGCTTCCAGCAGGACGCGCTGCGCACCAACCTCGCCATCGTCGGCCAGGTGCGGGAGATCGCCGAGCGCATCGGTGTCACCCCGGCGCAGGTGGCGCTGGCCTGGGTGAGGGCCCAGGGGCAGTACGTCATCCCCATCCCCGGGACCAAGACGCCCAAGTACCTGGCGGACAACGTCGGGGCAGGGGACCTGGAACTGGGCGCGGCGGACCTGGCCGAGCTCGACGCACTTCCCGCGCCGGAGGGCGGCCGCTACCAGTGAGCCGCTGACACAAGGGCCGGGCGTGATCGCCCGGAGGCCTGCGTGACCCCGGGCGACCGCCGGCCTCGGGCCGGGGCGCGGGGGCGCCCCGGAGCCGGTGGGCTGCTACGCGGCGCCGTTCTCGCCCAGGATCATGTCGATGCGGGCGCGATGCGCCTCCTCCCACGCATCGAGGGATTCGGCGGCCTTCTTGGCCAACTTCGCCCGGGCATCGAGGAGTACCTGCTCCCGGCGGGCGCGGGGAGTGACCACAATGCCCTCTTCGTCGGCCACCACGATGTCGCCGGCATGCAGGTTCACCCCGCCGCACCGTACCTGGCCACCCAGCGGCACAACGGCCGACTTCGTCCCCGGGACGGGGATGACTCCCCTGGCAAAGACGGGAAAGCCCATCTCGCGCACCTCGGCGAGGTCACGGATCATCCCGTCGAGCACGAACCCCGCGACCCCTCGGCGCTGGGCGACCGTGCATCGGTGGCGTCCTTCATGTTCTTCCTTCGTTCCGGCATTCGTCCCACCGTGGGCCGTGGAGTCAGGCCTTCCAGAAGAAGACGGCCGTCATCCGCTTCTCCGCCAGGGTGCGACCCCAGTAACCGCTGGCGCTGTGGATCATATTGGCGGAGTAGAGCAGCAGTCGGTTGGCGCGGTGCGGGACCCGTACGTCCTCGACGAAGGAGTCCGGCGACACGAAACGGGTGCCCAGCGCGTCGACGAGGTTGTTGTGCGGCGCGGTCACCTGGTTGCCGCCCAGGACTCCGCCGGGCAGGCTCTGGCGGTAGAAGCTGGTCCCGCAGTCCTTGGGCACCCCGGGGTTGAGATAGAGCACCGCGGCGTAGCGGCAGAGTGTCCGCGAGTCGGTGTGGGGGCGCGGCTCGCATTCACCCTCACCGACGACCTGGACACAGTTGTGGTTGAACGTGCCGCCGCCCGAGGGGTGTTCGGCCCGGAGTTCCTGGGCGCCGGTCGCCTTTCTCACCAGCCGCTCCACCTGCGCCAGTTCGCCCGGCTCGAGCCCCGGCATGGCGCGCAGCCCCGGCCAGCTCTCGGGTTTGTGAGGGTAGCCCTCCGTCCAGTCCTCCCTGGCCAGGCAACGCTCCCGGGTGGTGTCCGCATCCGGCAACACGTCGTCCAGCACCCAGTAGTCCCGGCCGCGCGTCGGCTTGCGGTACGGGAGGACCGGGAGGGGAGGAGGTCTCAGAGACATGGGAGGGACCGTAGCCGCCGGGGTTCCCTCGGATCTCCAGGCAAGCGGTCAACCTTACGTCAAGGGTTTCCCATGCCGGTTGTGCCTGCCGTCTCGTCAAGGTGGCTCACCGGAGCCTCGGTTGGGGTGTCGGTGAGGCCGGGGCGGAGGTGCTCCACGCGGTACAGGGCCTGATCGAGGAGTGCGGCGACCTGGTCGTCGTGGAGTGCGTAGACCACGGAGCGGCCCTGGCGGGTGCCGGTGACCAGGCCGAGATTGCGCAGCAGGCGAAGCTGGTGGGAGCAGGCGGACTGCTCCATGCCGACAGCGGTCGCCAGCTCGGTCGCGGCGCACGGCCCTTCGCGCAGCCGCGCCAGGATCAGCAGTCGGGAGGGCGCGGACAGCGCCTGGAGCATGGTGGCGACCTGCGGAGCGTTCTGCGGGGTCAGGCGGGTATGCGGCGCCGCGGCTCTGCTGTCGGGGGTGTTCACTCCGTGGCCCATGGTCACCATCCTACGGAGATGAATACATGAATGAATGTTCAGGCATACCTGCGCGGCGAGGTTCGGCAGCGGCCAAGGACGCGGGAGGACCCGGTGCCCCGGAGCTCGCGCTCCGGGGCACCGATGACGCATGACGGACGGGTGTCCGGCACGCCCGTCAGTCGTCGATCGCCGCCCCGTACAACGCGTCCGCCGTCGGGCCGCCGAAGGCGCTCGCGCCGTAGCTCCAGGAACCGGAGGTGGTGATGCCGCCGGTGCCCGCGGAGAAGACCCAGACGAAGCCGTCGTTCGTGTTCTCGCTCGGTGCCGAGACGAGCAGGCCGAACCGGCCGTCGTCGTTGGGGTCGGTGAAGGAGACCTGGCCGCCGAACTTGTCGCCCTTCTCGACGGTGCCCGGGACACGGGTGGTGCCCTGGTTCGCCGACAGCGCGCCGGTGGACGTCAGGCCCCGGGCCGCACCGCGCAGGACGATGAAGGCGCCCGCGTCCGGCACGGTGCCGATGTCCTCGCCGGAGACGCCGATCGCCAGGTCCGCGAATCCGTCCTTGTTCGTGTCGCCGACGGAGAGGTCGGTGCCGAAGCCGTCGCCCCGCTCGTTCGTGCCCGGCACGCCCGGCGAGTCCTGGGTCCACCACACCGGCGGGGTGCCAGGGCCCTCCTGCCCCGCGGGTCCGGCCGAGCTGCCGTAGTAGACGCCGACCATGCCGCCGGTCATGCTCTCGCCGCCGTCGTCCGGGCTGTGCGGCTCACCGGTGACCAGGTCGTCGTAGCCGTCGCCGTTGATGTCGCCGGAGGCGACGACCGGGCCGCCGCGTACCGCGGTGACCGGCAGCGGCTCGTCGTTGGACGCGGTGCCGGGGAGGATGTACGACCAGCCGTGGCCCGGTTCGTCACCCACGCTGGTGCCGGAGACGATCAGGTCGGCATAGCCGTTGTTGTCGTAGTCGCCGGTGGTCATCGACTTGGGCTGGATGCCCGGCGGCTCGTCGGCACCGGACCTGGCGAGCGCCGTCTTCGGCGGCGAGGTGAGCGTCGTACGCGCCTTCTGCTGCGGCTGCCGCGACTGCGGGCCGACGCTCTTCGCGCCGGGCTCGGTGGCCGGCTCGAACTGGTAGGTGGTCAGTCCGACCGAGTCCATGACTGCCAGCAGGTCGCCGGGTGTGGTGTCCGAGAAGCGGGCCGCGGCGAGTGCGGTGCCGAATCTGCCGCTCGTGGTGAGATCGTCGGCCTGCAGCCAGTTGCTCACCGACCCGGTGAGGCCCTTGGGCGTGCCCCACAGGACGACCACGCCGCCCGCGTTGGAGACGGCACCGATGTCCTCGCCGGGGATACCGACGACCGCGTCGTCGTAGCCGTCGCTGTCGAGGTCGCCGGTGGCCACGGCCTTGCCGAAGTTGTCGCCGGTCTCGGCGGCTCCGGCCACCCCGGAGGAGTTCTGGCTGAAGGCCCGGACATTGGTCGTGCCCATGCCCTTCGGGCCGCCGTACTGCACGGTGACCATGCCCGCGCCCTTGTACCCGCCGACCGCCGCACCGGGAGAGCCGACGAGCACGTCGTCGTAGCCGTCGCCGTTGAAGTCGGTGTTGCGGTCGTTGGCGTGCGTGCCGCCGGGGGTACCGGCGTACGCGGACGGGGCCGAGGCGATGGCCGCGCCCGTCACGAGGAGAAACGATGCCGCCGCAACGGCGGCCGAGCGGTTCTTGCGCATGAGCGGCTCCTTGGCTCACGAAGGGCCGGGCTTGCTCGGGGGCGCGGGGGGTAATCCGGAGAGGGCCCGTTCCTTGTCCGGTGCCGTGTATGACAGCGCATGGGGCACAAGGGTTGTACGTAGGGTGTGTCCGGTTTTCCGAAGAAGATCACTTTGGGGTCGTTGCGGTCCGTGCGGGCGGTTCACGCCGGGTCCAGGTCCTTCGGAGGAACCTCATGATTCGGAGGACTCCGGAGCGTCATTCCCCCGTCCCCAGGGCTTTGGGTGTCAGATGGCCGTGACCATCTCCGGGGCGACCCGTGCGGGACTCGGTCCGGTCGATACGGCAGCGTGACCGCGGTCCCACCGGATCGGCCGCGCGTCGATCCGTCGAAGGAGGACATCCCATGCTCAGCACTCATTTCGTGACCGGCGCACCCAGCTGGCTCGACCTCGGCAGCACCGACACCGCGGCCGCCGCGAACTTCTACGGCGCGGTGTTCGGCTGGAACTTTGATTCGGCAGGGCCCGAGGCCGGCGGCTACGGCTTCTTCCAGAAGGACGGCAAGACCGTCGCTGCTGTCGGCCCGCTCACGGAGGAGGGCGCAAGTCCGGCCTGGACGGTCTACTTCCAGACCCCCGACGCCGACGCGACGGCGAAAGCCGTGGAGCAGGGCGGCGGGACCGTACGGGTCGAGCCGTTCGATGTCATGGACGCCGGACGGATGTCCTGTTTCACCGACCCGGGCGGCGCCGAGTTCTCGGTCTGGCAGCCCGTTGGTGTCAGGGGCCTGGAGAAGACCTCGGAGCCCAACACGCTGTGCTGGGTCGAGCTGCACGTCGGCGACACTTCCGCGGCACTGGCCTTCTACCGGTCGCTGTTCGGCTGGCGGAGCCAGGAGATGGAAGTCCCCGGAATGACCTACATCGTGCTCTCCACCGCGGACGGCGATCAACAGGACGCGAGCTTCGGCGGCCTCGCCCAGGCCCAGAACGGCATGCAGCCGCGCTGGATGCCGTACTTCGACGCTGCGGATGCCGACGACATCGTCTCCAGGACGCAGGAGAACGGCGGAGCGGTGCTGATGCCCGCGGCGGACGTTCCGGACGTCGGCCGGATCGCCTGGCTCGCCGACCCGTTCGGCGCGCCGTTCGCCGTCCTCAAGCCCGCACCCCCGTCGGCCTGACGGGGGAGCCGCACACCTCCGGGAGGCCGCTCTGCCCGTCGGCCGGCGGGCCGAGCGGCGTCCCGGCCTGTCCGCGACCGTACGCACAGGGCGGGCATTCCGGGGCGTGGCGCCACTGAGGGCATCGGATCACGGATGCCACGCGGGTACCCGGATGGCGCCGCGAGGGGGCGCGTACCTAGCGGTTTGCGCCCATACTGAAATGGCTACGGCATATATCGCCGAGCAGCGGGGCAGCCGCACCCCCCCACCTGTCGTCGATGCCCCGGGGTGGATCTCATGGACTCCCCATCCTCCGCGGCACACCCCCAGGGGCCGACCGGGCCGCCGCTGACGTCGCGCGACCGCGTCATCGCCGTCGCTCTGCGGCGGCTCGACCGCCGCCTCGACTGCAGCACGTGCACCGCCTATCTGCTGACCGAGGACGACCGGGCGCTCGCAGCAGCGATGATGGTCGACACCACCCTGAGCTTCACTGTTCCGTCGGGCATGGCGGCGGACGACCGTAACTTTTCCACGGCGAGGGCGCACCAGGCCGGGAAGCTGGTGCTGTTCGAGAACACGGATCTACGGGAGCTGACCCGCCGGTCCCCGGCGCTCTTCCTCCACAATCCGTATCCGATGATGGTCGCCTCCGCGCCGGTGCGGACCGTCCGGAACCGGTTCGGTGCGCTGAGTGTGCGCTGGGTGCCGCCGCGGCCGGTGGCCACCGATACGCTGGATTTCCTTCAGGCCGTCGCGGACGACCTGGCTGTCGAGCTGACGGATCTCGCGGCGCGGGGCGCGTGGATGAAGGCGCCGTACGTCCCGCTGTTCATCGCCGAGGTGCCGCGTGACCGGGGCGCCCCCGTCACGGGAGCGGCTGTTCAGGCCGACCCAGGCGGACCGTGGGCACCGGCAGTTCCCAAACCGACCGGCAGCACGTTTCTCTACCAGTTGCAGAGGCTCGCCGCCGAACTCACGGCCGCGGTGCACATCCGGGACGTCCTCGCCGCCGCGGACAGCCAAGTGGTCCGACCCTTCGGCGGCCGGGCGGTGATGCTGTGTCTCGCCGAGCAGGGCCGCCTCCATGTGGTCGGCGCGGCAGGGTTTTCGCGCGAGGCGGTCCAGCGGGTCGAAGGCACCCTGCTGTCCCACCGCACCCCGGAGACGGACACCCTTCGCACGATCGAGATCCAGTCCTTCCCGACGGCCGAGGCGCTGCGGCAGGCCTATCCGGACATCGACCCCGACCCGGAAGCCCAGGCCCGCGCCTACCTCCCCCTGGTGTCCAACGGGCGGGCCATGGGCTGCTGCGTCCTGGAGTTCCCGGAACCCGCGCCTCCGTTCGCGCCAGAGCAGCTTGCCGTACTGACGATCATGCTGGAGCAGGTGGGCCAGTCCCTGGAACGGGCCCGCTCCTACGAGATCGAGCACGCGCTCACCCAGACCCTGCAGCGCAGCCTGCTGCCCCGCAGCCTCCCGCACATGACCGAGGCGGTCGCCACGGCCCGCTACCTCCCGGCGACCGACCGGGCGGAGGTGGGAGGCGACTGGTACGACATCGTCTCGCCGCCCGGCGGCGGAATGGGCCTGGTCATCGGCGATGTGGAGGGCCACAGTCTGGAGGCGGTGGCGGTGATGGGCCAACTGCGCAGCGGCGTCAGGGCGTACGCCGCCGAGGGGCACGACCCGGCCACGGTGCTGGAACGGAGCAACCGGCTGCTCTCCGGGCTGGGAACGGATCTGTATGCCACGTGCTGCTGTGTGTGGCTCGACCTCGCGAGCGGGACCGCCACCACGGCGACCGCGGGCCACCCGAGCCCGCTCATCGTCGACTCGGACGGAAACGGCGTTACCGAATCGCTGCCCGTGGGGCCGCCGTTGGGCGTCGATGCACAGGCCCGGTACGAGCAGAGCGAGGTGCAGGTGGCGGCGGGGTCGGTGATGGCGCTCTTCACGGACGGTCTGCTGGACGGGCGGCTGCTCGGGTCGGACGCGGCGATGGAGAGACTCGGCCGTGTGCTGGCCGACCACTGCGGCGACAACCTGGAGGTGCTGGCCGACCGTCTCGTCCAGGACCGCCGCGGGTGGCGGGTCCTCGCCGACGACGCGGCCCTGCTGCTGGTGCGGTACGAGGGAGCCCAGCCCCGGGGGCACCGGCGGGTGGCACGGACGTCGGTGCAGCGTCACCACCTGCAGGGGGTCTCACAGGTCCGGGAATTCCTGCGGGACCTGCTGAGTGAATGGGACATGGTGCCGCTGCTGGAGACCATGGAACTGTTGACCTCCGAGGTCGTCACCAACGCTCTGATCCACGCTCACAGCGAAGTGGAGCTGCGGTTGCGGGAGTACCCGGACCGGATCCGGGTCGAGGTCCGTGACAGTGACCCGCACCCACCCGTGCCCACCTCGATCGTCGCGGACGAGGAGAACAACCAGGAAGCCGAGTCCGGGCGCGGTCTGCTGATTGTCGACGCGCTGGCCGGCGATTGGGGTAGTTCGCCGGCGGGGCGCGGAAAAACGACCTGGTTCGATATTGCGATTCCGGATTGCGATTCCGGCTGAATGACGGTGTTGATGCGCCATCTCGCGGGGTGGCAGGAATATCGCTGTGCGGGAGGGGTGGAGATGACGAGCGCGGGGCCCGTTCGTCGAAGAAGTCCCAGCGTGCCGCAGCTGGTGCCGTCGATTCCACCGAATGATCTGTCGGTGAAATGTGTGGGGCGGGCACGGATGCCGTGTCCGCCCCTTTTCTGGTCGGCGGGTGAATGACGGTCAGATCTCTGCGTGACCAGTGGTGTTGGTCTATCTGGCGGTGTGCGGTCCGGCGGCGTCGGCCGAGGTCCGGTCTTCCGTGCGGCGAGGTCCGCGCTCGTCCGGAGCGTGCCGGCGTGCGCGGCCCGCGCCGACTCCGTCCGGCACTTGCTGGTCTCGTACAGGTTCGTCGGCCATACTGCCCGCCGTGGAGCAGCGCATAGACCCGAAGACTCAGCCCGCGTACGCCGCAGGGACAGACCCGGCGTACATCCCTGGTCTCACGGCCCCCCGCATCGCCGGGGCGTCCGACGAGGACCAGGAGAAGACCGAGGAGCCGGCGCCCGAGGACGCCACCCCCGAAGACCCGGCCGCCGCAGAGGCTGCCGCTTCCGACGCGCAGGACGCGCAGGACGCGGCGGACGCGGCGGATGCGGCGGATGGGGCGGACATGGAGAAGGGGGGAGAGGAGAAGGACGAGAAGGCAGCGGACGGGCCCGTATTCGAGGTCAGCGACCGCCGGGGTTCGATCACCGCGGACCGTCATGGCATCCGGTTCACGCTGGACGATCAGGAGGCCGATTTCCGCTGGGACGAAATCGGTGCGGTCGAGGTGAAGTCGTCCCGGTTCGGGCGCAGGTTCACCGTCACTGTCCATATGTCGACCCGCCGCTGGTTCAATGCCGAGGTCGAGGCGGCAGCCAGGAGCAGCCTCAAGGAGTGGGCGGAAGAACTCGACGCCGTACTGGACGCCTACTTCGAGGAGTAGTGAAAGGCAGCCCGACCCGTGTCGGCAGTGAGAGTCCGGGGCCCGCGGCCGTGAAGGCCGGCGGGCCCCTTCGCGGTTGCACATCCACCGCAAGGACTCGGCGGACCCGACCCGCCCGGTCGCCACGGGCAATGAGGAGCTGTCGTCGGGCAGACGCTGCTGAGTGCGTGCAACGCCGACGGCATGGCGAGGGGGACCGGAAGTTCAACTTCCAGTGCCCCTGGCGGAGCGCCGCCTGCGTGGATGCGCTCGGTGCAGGTGCGCTCAGTCGGTCACGGCGACGGTCTGGGACGCGCCCGACTCGGTGCCGTCCGCGTAGTGGACCGTGACGCGGTAGTACACCGTGGTGCCGGTCGGCTGGGTGCTGTCCCACCAGTAATCGGTGTGCGCGGCACAGGGGCCACGGCCGCATTCCGGCAGTTTTAACGTCACACAGACATCGTGGCACGATGACATGATTACATCAGAAAATTGCTACGCCGGTTCCATGAAGGAAGCCGAGATCTGTGGCCCGGGCGCTCCGGGGCAGCCGGGCGGCAGTGAGGTGCTGCGGCCGCCGGGCCTGCTCACCCTCCCCTCCTGTCTGGCGAGCCATGTCGCCGGGATCGGGCACGACGCGCTGATCTGGGGCATCGCCGAATACGGCCTGCGGCTACCGCACTTCGCCGCACTCACGGCGCTCGCGGACTTCGGCGTGCTGCCCCAGCACGAGCTGGCCGACCGGCTCGGCCGCAACCGCAGCCACCTCGTCGGCCACCTCGACACCGTCGAGAAGCGCGGCCTGGTGCGGCGCGACCGCGACCCGGCCGACCGCCGCAGACAGGTTGTCGCGCTCACGGCCGAGGGGCGGCGGCTCCAGCGGGAGCTGCGGGACGTGGCCGAGCGCTCACAGGCGGCGTTCCTCGGGGAACTGTCCCCGGCCGAGCGGGCGACCCTGTCCGCACTGCTGCGCCGGGTGCTCGTCGCCGACGACCGGGCCCGCACCCGGGTGGAGGTATGAGCCGGTGACGCGAGGGCCGCGGTGGGGCGCGGACGAGGCGGGGTTACGGAACGGTCCAGAGGGGCGACGGCTGCCCGGGGGGACACCCGCAGGGTTCTCAGCGGCAGATGGTGCGCTCGGTCGCGCGCACCAACGCACGCCTGTGGCAGGTCCCCGTCGGCACGGTCTACCGCCTGGCCAGCGAACAACGCCGGCGCCGGTACAGCCGCTCCGGCCGCACCTACTACGCGGAGACCGACGCCCACAACTGCATCGCCCGGCGCCGGGCCGCCTGAGCCCGAGCCGGAGACAGCAACAGTCACCGGCCAAGCCGGCCGCCTCAGGTGCCGTCCGGCCCCCGGCAGCACATCAAGTGCGTACGGCCGGGCGGCAGCGCCGAGTGCCGCGTCGACGATGTCCATCCACCGGTCAGGCGTCCGCGAGGACCACCGAGCGGGTCAGGTGGCGAGGGCTGTCCGGGTCGATGCCGGCGGCCTCGGCGCGGGCGATCGCCAGGCGCTGTACGCGGACCAGCTCGGCCAGGGGGTCCAGGCCGCTCTCAACCCAGCGGGCCCCGGTCGACAGCACCTGGTCGTCGAGCCCCTCCGGAGCGGCGCCGAACATCCAGGTGGCGGTGCCGGTGGTGGCGATGCTGATCGGGCCGTGGCGGTACTCCATCGCGGGGTACGACTCCGTCCAGGACAGCGATGCCTCCTTCATCTTGAGCGCGGCCTCGTTGGCAAGGCCGGCCGTCCAGCCCCGGCCGAGGAAGGTGAACTGGGTGCAGTCCAGCAGGCCTTCGGGCAGCGGCTCGGCGAGTGCGGTCTCCGCGTCGCGGACCGCGGCGTCGGTGTGCAGGCCGAGGTGGGCACGGAGCAGCGTGAGCGCGGTAGTGGCGAAGCGGGTCTGCACCACGGACTGCTCGTCGGCGAAGTCGAGCACGACGACATCGTCGGCCGAGGTCATCACCGGGGTGTTCGGGTCGGCCGTGATCGCGACGGTACGGGTGACGCCGCGGAGCCGGCCCAGCAGGTCCAGCACCTCGGTCGTGGTGCCCGAGCGGGTGAGCGCGACGACCCGGTCGTAGCGGCGGCCGAAGGGGAACTCCGACGCGGCGAACGCGTCGGACTCACCCTGTCCGGATTCCTCGCGGAGCGCGGCGTACGCCTGAGCCATGTAGAACGACGTGCCACAGCCGACGACGGCGATGCGCTCGCCGGTGGCGGGCAGGGCGGCCGACTGGCTCGGTGCCAGGTCGGCGGCGCGACGCCAGCACTCCGGCTGACTGGCTGTCTCAATCTCTACAAATGACACTTTTGCACTCCGTACAGGTGATGGGATGCTTGTTCGCGCACGTTATAGCTGAACTGCAAGCATTATCAAGCATTCTTGTTGCAGGCGGCTTGACTGATCAGCACCTTGTGCGACGCTTGCGCGTGTCCGGTGACCGCGCCCAAGGGGATGGGTGCTCGAATCCCGGACCTGTAAGGAGAATTCTCTTGTCCAGGGATACCCGGTGGAACGCGCTGCTGGAGCTGGTCGGGAAGCACGGCAGGGTGGAGGTCGAGGACGCCGCGACGACGCTGGATGTCTCGGCCGCGACCATCCGTCGTGACCTGGACCAGCTTGCCGAGCAGCAGCTGCTCACCCGTACCCGCGGTGGCGCCGTCGCGCACGGGGTCTCGTACGAGCTGGCACTGCGCTACAAGACGGGACGCCACGCCCCGGAGAAGCAGGCCATCGGCCGCGCCGTGTCCGAACTCGTGGCCGTGGGCGAGGTGGTGGGACTGACGGGTGGCACCACGATCACCGAGGTCGCCCGCTCGCTGGCCGTGCGCTCCGACCTTGTCGGCGACACCGGCCCCGGGATGGGGGGCCAGCCGACGCTGACGGTGGTGACCAACGCCCTCAACATCGCCAATGAGCTGGTGATCCGGCCGCAGATAAAGATCGTGGTGACCGGAGGCGTGGCCCGGCCTCAGTCGTACGAGCTCACCGGCCCGCTGGCCAGCGGCGTGCTGGGCGAAATCACTCTGGACGTCGCCGTACTGGGCGTCAATGCGATCGACACCGAGCGCGGGGCGTACGTCCACCACGAGGGCGAGGCCAGCATCAACCGGCTGCTCGCCGAGCAGGCGCAGCGGGTGGTCGTGGCCGCAGACTCCTCGAAGATCGGCAAGCGGGCCTTCGCCCGGGTCTGCGATCTCAGCCAGGTCGATTTCCTGGTCACCGACACCGGCATCACCCCCGACGCGAAGGCCCGCTTCACCGAGGCCGGCGTCACCGTCATCGCTGTGTGACGGTGACACCGGTCCGTCCGGCGAGGATGCCGTCGCGCAGGATCAGCTGCGGGGCGCGGTCCACCGCTGGTCCGCCTTGCCGGTGCAGTCGCGCAGCTCCACGCGGTGCCCGGTTGCGTGACCGCCCGGCGTGTACAGGCACTTGGCCGGTCGCGTCGTTCACGATCGAGCCGTGTGCGCCGTACGCCCAGGTCGTCAGCGGCCCCGGGGTGCCCGGCCGCGGTAGTGGACACTTCCTGGTCCGGCCTCAAGTGGCAGTGCCTCGACGGCACTTCCGGCGATGCGGCCGAGCCGGCCGAGCCGGCCGAGGCTGGGCGCAGCATGCGGGGCATGCGGGTCCGCCCATCTCTGCTTGAAAATGTTGGAACAGGCACCGTCGGTGCAAGTTTGAACGCGTTGAGCATTCTGTGGTGAACCCGCTGATAAGAGACTTGGCCATCTCATTAGGGCGCTTTCGCACTCCCACCGCGCCTCTGCCGCGCCGGACTTCGGGCGCCAACGGGCTTAAAGCGGATGTCCCCGCTGCTATTTCTATGTCTATAAATACTTGATACCTCATCAAAAAGAACAACTCTTGCCATCTAGACGCACCGTCGTGAACTATGTGGTGTGTGTCGTGAGCGACACCGTCCTCGACGTCGTCGATGTCAGCACGCCGACCGGACCCGCACCACCGGACTGCTGCTCCAGAAGGCCGCGCACGACATCGACGTCCTGCACTGGCTGGCCGGCGGCTACACCCGCCGGGTCAACGCCCTCGGCGATCTCCTCGTCTACGGCGACCTGCCGCGCCGCGAGGCGGACACCCCGCGGCCGGACAACTGGCTGCGGGAGTTCGACTGGCCGCCGACGGCCCGCAAGGACCTGCACCACATCGTGGACGTCGAGGACGTCTCGGTGATGAACATGCAGCTCGACAACGGCGTCGTGGCCGCGTACCAGCAGTGCCACTTCACCCCGGACTGCTGGCGCAACTACACCGTCATCGGCACCGAGGGGCGGCTGGAGAACTTCGGCGACAGCCCGGGTGACGAGGTCAAGGTCTGGAACACCGGCCCCAGCGGTTACCGCGCCGAGGCCGATATCACCTACCGGGTGCCGGAGGCGTACGGCTCGTACGGCGGCGGGGACAGCCGGATCATGGCGGAGTTCTGCCGGTTCATCCGCGACGGCGGCGTCACCGACACCTCTCCGGTCGCCGCCCGGATGAGTGTCGCCGCCGGTGTGCTCGCGACCCGCTCTCTGCGTGAGGGCGGTGCACCGTACGACGTGCCGGGTCTCGACCCCGAGTTGATCGCGTACTTCGAACGCGGTCAGGTTCGCGAGTGAGACCCGTCGGACAGGGCCGAAGCCCTGTCCGACAACGACAGCCAGGCATGGGTGAAGGCGGCCGACGCCACCCTGCGGCTGTCCTCCGACTACTGCCTGACTGCGGCCGGTACGGGTAACGGAGCGGCCGTTCTGGTCCGCGACTGTGCCGGTACGGGCACCGGAGGCGCCGTCACGGGCACGGCCAAGCAGTGGACGTACAACACCTCCACGCACGCGCTCGTCAACGAGGCCTCCGGCCGCTGTCTGGATGTTTCGGGGAGCGACAGCACCAGAGTGGGACCGCACTCGATCTCTGGGACTGCCACGGCGGCGCCAACCAGCAGTGGACGGTGCCCGCCACGTACTGACCACTCCCGGCCACGATGTCGAGGAGGCCTCCGGGGGCAGCGCTGTCCGGCGCTGTCACCGGGGATCCCTCCAGCGTCTGTTTTCAGCCATGCTCGGTGGGTAATCGACGCATTCCGGTGCGGCGACCACTCGATCGGCCGTCGCCGCGGTACGTGACGCCGGCGGGCGAATTGAACCGATTATCCGGAAGGTGTCGTACGGAGGCGCCGGAGGCCGGTCTCGCACCGTCACCGCCGCACTGTCACCGGCAGGCATGACCGTCGATTTTGCGCCAACCAGGACGCCCGGCGGCCGGGCTCGAACGCGCGGCCGGATCGGGGTCGGCATAATCGCGTCCATGTCGATCACGGGTGGAGATTTCGTCGAGCTGGGGCGGGACCTGTACGCGTGGCTCCCGCCGAAACGCGGATGGGGCCTCGCCAACTGCGGTCTGCTCACCTCGCCGCGTGGCGCGATCTGGATCGATACCCCGTACGACCCGGTACTCGCCGGCCAGTTCCTGGCCGAGTCCACGAAGCGACTGCCCGACGGTGTTTCCATCGACCGGGTGATCGTCACCCACGCCAACGGGGACCACTTCTGGGGCGCGGGCGTGCTCCCGGACGCCGAGATCATCGCGACCCGCGAGGCCCGGGAACACATCCACTACGAACCCACGCCGAAGCAGCAGCACGCGCTCGTGCAGGGAAGCGATTCGGCCACCGCGCTCGGCGCATACCTCAAGCGCCACTTCGGCACGTTCGACTGGTCGCAGACCGAACCCGTGCAGCCGACCACATACTTCACCGGGGAGCTCGAACTGACCCTGGGGGAGTACCCGGTCCAGGTGTCGGCCCTGCCCGCCGCCCACACCACGGGCGACCTGATCGTGCACCTGCCCGCGCAGCGCACCGTGTTCAGCGGCGACGTCATCTTCGCCTCCACACCGCAGCAGCCGGGCGACCACCCGGTGCACTGGGCGGGCCCCCTCTCCCAGGTGATCGCGGCCTGTGAACAGGTGCTGGCCACCGGTGCCGAGACCGTCGTCCCCGGCCACGGTCCGGTCCTCGACCCGGCAGGGGTGCGCGCTCACATCGGCTACCTCGAGTACGTACGGGATCGCGCACACGCCCTCCACGCGGCCGGGGTGCCTGCGCTGGAGGCGGCCCGCCGGGTGATCGGCGAGCGGCGCCACCCCGAACTCGGCCTGGCCGAACGGCTCGTGGTGACCATCGGCAGCGAGTACCGGCAGCTCGACGGTTCCGAACTGCCCAGCGTGCTGCAGGTGATGACCGATGTCGCCGTTGTCGCCGAAGAAGTCGCCTCTGCAGAACTCTCCGCTCAAGAAGGGGAGTAGTCCCGTGGGGCAGCAGGCCGCGCGGGGTGACAGCCGGATCTCCCGCCGCCCGGGCAGGGAGACGGCCCCGACAACAGAAATGCGGTGACGGCATGGCATGGATCGTGGCGCTGATCGCCGTCGTCGCTGCCGTGACGGCCGTGGTCCGCTCCCAGAACGCGGCCCGTGACGCCCATGTGGCGTGGACCCGCGTCGAGCTGGCCGAACGTCAGGCAAAGGCGGCCGATGCCCGCACGGTCGCCCTCACCGACGAGATCCGGCAGCTCGCCCAGAAGCGGATACCCGCTGCCGCGCTCGCCCTCTCCCACCCCAGCGCGCCGGTGCCCGGCCTGCGCGAGGCGGCCGAGGTCGACGGCGGCTCCGCACGGCTGCTGACCGAGGCGGTTCAGGCCGCCCGAGCCGCGGTCATCGAGGAGCGGCAGCGCGTCGACGCCGCCGCCCGCGCGGCGATGCGCGGCACCTCCGCCAAGATCCAGTCCCTGCTCAACCAGTCCCAGCAACTGCTGCACGAACTTCAGCACGAGTACGACGACCCGCGGATCCTGCAGCTGGACTTCCGTAACGAACTGGCGCTGCGCCGCACCCAGGCCACCGCGGTGCTCTGCGACGCCTGGCCGGGGCTGGCCCGGCAGAGCTCGCCGCTCGTCGAGATCGTGCTCGGCGCCCAGTCCCGCGTCGCCGGCTACGAACGCATCAAGGTCGCCAACCATCTGCGCGACGAGTGGCTCGCCGTCGTCGCCCGAGCCGCCGAACCTCTCGCGATCGCCCTCGCCGAGCTGCTGGCCAACGCCACCGCGTACTCGCACCCCGACACCGACGTCCAGGTGACGGTCCAGCAGAGCGGCGGCCGCGGTGCCTTCCTGGTGGTCGACGACGCGGGCATCGGCATGGATGACGAGGCGCTCGAACGGGCCCGCACCCTGCTGGTGGGCCCCTCCGAAGTGCTCCTGACCGAGCTGGGTGATCCGCCGCAGACCGGCTTCGCCGTCGTCGGCCGGCTGGTCGTTCAGTACGGCCTCAGCTGCCACATCGAGCCCTCGCCGTTCGGCGGGATGCGCACGATACTGCGGGTCCCCGCCCACCTCCTGACGGTGCTGGAGGACGACCGCAGCCTTTCCGCCCTCGCCCCGAAGCCGGTGCCCACGCACACCGCCACCACGTCCGATGCCGAGCCGGAACCTGCTGCCGAGCCGGAATCCGACACCGAGGAGCGGGGCGGACTGCCCAGCCGGCGCCGCCGCGCACCCCGCCCGGCACCCGTAGGGTCCGCGTCCGCCGCCGTGACTTCGGCCGGCCCACCGGTGCCCCGTACCCCCGAACAGGCCGAGGCGTCGTGGGCGGCACTCCAGCAGGGCACGCTCAGCGGCCGCAGTGCCCCCGCGTCACTGGAAGCGGAACGCCATGACACCAACGACGGCCAGGACGACCGGAACGACCAAGGAGACGACGAGACGTGAGCACCCGTACCCCCACCACCGGTGACCTCGCATGGGTGCTGACCCCGCTGCTGGAACTGCCCGGAGTGCAGCACGCCGTGGTCGCCACCGGCGACGGCCTCGTCGAAGGGGCCTCACCCGGACTGGACCGCGCCTCCGGCGAGCGGGTCGCCGCCATGACCGCCACCCTGCACGCCGCGGCCCGGGCCTTCACCACCGCGTTCACCGATGTCGAGGTGCCGCAGCTGGCCCAGACGGTCGTCGAATCCGACCAGGGCTTCGCCATCGTCGTCCCGGCCGGGAAGAACACCACGCTCGCCCTGTTCGCGGAACCCGGGGCCAAGCTCGGCGACATCGCATACCAGATGCAGGTGCAGGTCACCGCGCTGACCCGGGCGATGAACGCACCCGCCCGCCGACCGGACACCGCCCCCCGGCCATGACCCCTGGTCCAGGACGCCGTCTGATCCCCGCCTACCTGGTCACCGGTGGCCGGGCCCGGCCCACCGGCCCCGCACTCGACCGGCTCGCCGTGCTCGTACGCACCGACTCGGTCCTGCCCGATGACACCGGCTCGGAACAGCGCAGCCTGTGCGCGCTGCTCGAACCCGGCGCCCTCAGCGTCGTCGAGTGCGCGGCCCACCTGGACCTTCCGGTCAGCGCCACCGTCTTCCTGGCCACGGACCTCGCGGCCGCCGGACATCTGCACACCCGACCGCCGATCCCCAGCGCCGGGGAGATCGACCGGTCGCTCGTCGAGAGGCTGCTCGTTGGACTCCGCTCCCTCCACTGACCGGACCGGCATCGGCTATCTGCCGCATGCCGACCAGACCCTGATGAAGCTCGTCGTCACGGGTCCCTTCGGCGTGGGCAAGACGACCCTGATCCGTACGCTGTCGGAGATACCCACGCTCCACACCGAAGAGGTGATGACCCAGTCCAGCACCCATCTCGACGACACCGCGGGACTGCCGGACAAGACCACCACCACGGTCGCCGTCGACTTCGGCCGGCTCACCGTCCTCGACGACCTGGTGCTCTATATGTTCGGCACCCCCGGCCAGGAACGGTTCTTCCCACTCTGGGAGGACATCGCGCGCGGCGCCCTCGGCGCTCTCGTGCTGGTCGACACCCGCCGGCTCGGCGACTCCTTCGCCGTCATGGACATGGTCGAGGAGCAGGGGCTGCCGTACGCCGTCGCCGTCAACCGCTTCCCGGACGCCCCCGCCCACCCCGACGAGGTGCTGCGCAAACACCTCGATCTCCACCCCGGCACCCCCCTGCTGCAGTGCGACGCCCGCGAACGCCGCGGCAGCATCGACGCCCTGATCGCCCTCGCCGAGCACGTGCTGACCCGCCTGCCCCAGCCTCAGGACCCGTCATGACACCTCCCGTGGCCTCCGTGCGCTCCGTACAGCCGCCGCAGCCGCTCGCGCTGTACGGTCCGGACTTCGCCGCCGATCCGCACGGCCACTACCGGCGGCTGCGGGCGCACGGCCCGCTCGCCCCGGTCCGGATCGCCGCCGGCGTCGACGCCCTGCTGGTCACCGACTACCAGGCGGCCGTCGATCTGCTGCGCGACACCCACACCTTCACCAAGGACCCCCGGGCGTGGCAGGCCACGGTTCCCGCCGACTCGCCGGTCCTGCCCATGCTCGGCTACCGGCCGACGGCACTCTTCAGCGACGGCGACGTGCACGCCCGCTACCGCGACGCCATCAACGACGGCCTTGCCATGATCGAGCCGCACATCCTGCGGGCCGAGGTCGCCCGCGTCGCCCGCCGGCTCATCCGGGAGTTCGCCGCCTCCGGCAGCGGTGACCTTGTCGCCCAGTACGCGCGACGGCTCCCGCTGCACGTCTTCACCACGTGGTTCGGCGTAGCCACCGAGGACCGCGACCGGATCGTCGACGGCATCGGCGGCATGTTCAACTCCGCGGATGACGCCGCCGCCGCGTACGCCGATCTTGTCACCGTCGTCACCGGTCTCGTCGCCGACCGTCGCGCCCGGCCCCGCCGCGACCTCACCTCGTACTTCCTCGGCCACCCGGCCGGTCTCGACAACGACGAGACTGTGCGTCAGATCACGCTGGTGATGAGCGCGGGCCACGACCCGACGACCAATCTGATCGGCAACGCGCTGCTGCACATGCTCACCGACGCGCGCTACGCCGGCTCGCTGCAACGCGGCGCGATGACGGCCCACGAGGCCATCAACGAGGTCCTCTGGCAGGACCCGCCGCTGGCCAATCTGGCCGCGCACTACCCACGCCACGACACCGAGTTCCACGGCGTCCGGCTGCGCGCCGGACAGTTGCTCCTGGTCTCCTACGCGGCGGCCAACACCCAGTCCGCGCCCGCCCTTTCGGACCCCGGCGTGCGCTCCGGCGGCAGCGCCCATCTGGCCTGGTCGGCGGGGCCGCACCGGTGTCCGGCGAAGCAGCCGGCGCTGCTCATCGCGATGACCGCGATCGAGCAGCTGACCAGCCAGCTGTGCGATGCGGAATTGGCTATTCCGGCGAGCGAACTGATGTGGCGGCCCGGTCCCTTCCATCGCGCGCTGGTGCATCTCCCGGTCCGTTTCACCCCGCTCGACATGACCCCGGACGCGGAGCCCGCGGGCCCGCCGGAGGTGTCGATCGGCGACTGACCCGTGTCGCTGGTACGCCGAACGGGTGAGGGGCGAGAGAATTGCCCGATGAACAGCGAGCGCAGCCGGCGCAACGCCGACCGATGCACAGACGGAGTGGTCCGGTGAGCAGATACGACAGGTACGACGTCACGGACGAGCAGTGGGAGGGGCTGGCCCAGGTCGTACCGCTGCGCAGCCGCAACGAGTGGCCGTCCCGGGTCGACCACCGCACGGTCCCCGACGACCACGGGACCGCCGAACAGCGCCGCCTGGTCGTGCTGCGGGTGCAGGTCTTCGCGGACGCGCGGGAGGTGGCCGAGTACCTGGTCGCACAGATCCCCGTGCTGCTCGATCTGACCACTGCCGAGACCGATGTGGCCAAGCGGATCCTGGACTTCACCAGTGGTGTGGTCTTCGGGCTGGGCAGCGGAATGCACCGGGTCGACCGGAACGTCTTCTTGCTGTCGCCGGTCGGCATGGAGGTCGAGGGGGTTGCGGCGGCGGGCGTACCCCGATCGTAGGAAGGTCCACCCGGCGGAACGGTTCGCCGGTCGGTGGCGTGCGTACGGTCCGCTCATGACTGCACTCTGTCCGGGGGCCACTCCGCTGCCGCCCGCTGCCCCCGATGTCCGTTCCGAACCGATGTCCGCCCCCCGGGGTGCCCGTTCCGCCGGCCCCGTCGTGACCGAACTGCGGCTCTCCGCCTTCGCCTCGCACCAGGGCACCGTCCTCCCGATCGGGCCGCTCACGCTGTTCGCCGGGGCCGCCGGCAGCGGCAAGTCCACCGCGCTGCGGGCCTATGAGGCACTGGCCCGGCTGGGGGCCGGGGACCCCCTCGCCGAGGTGTTCCCGGACCCGGCGGCGTACGTACCCGAGCGGGCCGGGGCCGATGCGCAGGGCCGCCGCGGCTTCCGGATCGGCTGCACGGCGGACGGCCCGGCCGGTCCGGTCCGGCTCGATCTCGCCGTCCAGGTCGAACCCACCCTCCGGATCGTCGGCGAACGGCTGACCGGCGGCGGCGAGACCCTGCTCACCACCGCGCTGCGGGATCCCGGGCGTTCGACGGTCCAGGCCGCCTGGCACACGGCAGGCGCGGTCCCGGTGACCCGCGCACCACTGCCGGACGACGTGCTCGGTACGGCGCTGCTGCCGCTGCGGGTCGCGGGAACGACCGACGGACAGTTAAGGGTCCTGGCCGCCGCCGAACAGATGGTGGTGGCCCTGCGGTCGGTCTTCGCTTGCGAACCGCAGCCGCAGCGGATGCGGGCGCCCGTGCCGAGCGGCGAGGACCGGCTGCGCCGCGGCTGCGACAACCTGGCGGCGGTGCTGGAACGAACGCATACCCAGTGCGGCCAGCGGCATGCCCGCCTCGTCGCTGCGGCCGGTGGCGGATGCGCGGGGACGGTGACGGGGCTGGGCGTCGAGCGGCTCGCGAACGGGACGGTGCGTGCCCTGGTCGAGCGCGACGGCGGGCACCGCACCCCCGTCGGGCGGCTCGGTGACGGCGAGTTGAGGTATCTCGCGCTGGCCCTGGTGCTGCTCACCGGACCCGGGGTGCTGGCCATGGAGGCCGCGGGGGAGGTGCCTTCGGCCCTGCAGACCCTCACTGTGCTGGCCGACGGACTCGACCGGGACCTGGACGGACGGCAGCTGCGTCGGCTGCTGGCCCTGGCGGCGTCGATCGGCGCGGCCGGACACCTCAGGCTGGTGGGCACGGTTGCGGAGGCGGCCGCCACCGAGGCCCGCGGGGCGGCAGGTGTGACGGTGGTAGACCTGGAACCGTGACAGAACTTGATGTGCAGACACTGCAGCGACGGCTCGCCGCGTTCGCGGCCGAACGGGACTGGGAGCAGTACCACACCCCGAAGAACCTGGCGGCGGCACTGAGCGTCGAGGCGTCCGAACTGGTCGAGATCTTCCAGTGGTTGACGCCCGAGCAGTCGGCGCGGGTGATGGAGAAGCCCGAGACGGCGCATCGGGTGGCGGACGAAGTCGCGGATGTGCTCGCGTATTTGTTGCAGTTCTGCGAGGTGCTGGGCATCGATGCGCTGGCGGCGCTGGCGGAGAAGATCGACCGGAACGAGGCGCGCTTTCCGGTTCCGGAGCGGCCGGAACCCCAAGATCGTCACTCTTCGGAGTGATCGATTTATCCACAATCGACTTCGTGTCCACAGATTTCCGAAATCCCCTGGCCTTTCGGTGCCACTCCCCTCACTGTGGGTAATGGATGAGGTGAGCGGGTTTTCGTACGGACGGGGGCAACGCATGGAAGCGGAGCGGCTCATAGGGGTAAGCCGGCGAGCTCTGGCGCAGAGCCGGGGCACGCCGTCCATCATGGCGGAGGCCTGGCAGGCCCAGGCGCTGGCCCAGGCGATCGGCGACCGGCTGGCGGCGAGCGGGCCGAAGGAGCTGCGCGGCGAGGCGCGCGGGCTCAGTGAGATCGGAGGGAGGGGCAGCGGGGCACCCGATCATCCGGTGGTGCGGACCGGTGTGGCACGGGCGGCTCAGCTTTCCGAGGTCGCCGATCCGCGCGCGACGTTGACCGGTCTCGGCGCGCTGCTCGGGGAAGTGGGGATGGCCCTCGTCGCGGTGGCCTGCGACACCGACGAGGAGAGTCTCTACTGGCAGTGCATAGAGGCGATCGACGCCACGGACGAGTCGCTGGACCGGGTGCACGGGATGCTCCGGCGTCTTTCGGAGCAGGACCGGGAGCGGCAGCACGATCTGGAGCGAGGGAGAGGGCGGGACGGACCGCGCGGTGCGGTCCGCGGATCGGCAGGCTCGGCGGCGGCGGGCCAGCCGTGACCGCCCCCACAGGCACACCCGACCGCACCTGACCGCACCCGAACGACCGTGTGCGGCCCCGCCACCGGGCCGCACACGCAGTGAGAGGAGGAAGGACCGGCGTTCGGAGGTGCAGGATGGATCCATGGATCTTCGAATCTTCACCGAGCCCCAGCAAGGGGCGAGCTACGACACTCTGCTCACTGTCGCCAAGGCTGCCGAGGACCTCGGCTTCGATGCGTTCTACCGTTCCGACCATTACCTCCGCATGGGGACGGGGGACGGGCTGCCCGGCCCCACCGACGCCTGGATCACCCTGGCCGGGCTGGCGCGCGAGACCAAGCGGATCCGGCTCGGCACGCTGATGACCGCGGGGACCTTCCGGCTCCCCGGTGTCCTCGCGATCCAGGTCGCCCAGGTCGACCAGATGTCCGGCGGCCGGGTCGAACTCGGCCTGGGCGCAGGCTGGTTCGAGGAGGAGCACAGGGCGTACGGCATCCCGTTCCCCAAGGAGAAGTTCGGCCGGCTGGAGGAGCAGCTGGCGATCGTCACCGGACTCTGGGCGACCGGGGTCGGCGAGAAGTTCAACTACGACGGCAGCTACTACCAGCTCACCGACTCGCCCGCGCTGCCCAAGCCGGCCCAGGCCAAGGTGCCGATCCTGATCGGCGGTCACGGGGCGACGCGTACACCGCGGCTCGCCGCGCAGTACGCGGACGAGTTCAACATCCCGTTCGCCTCGCTGGAGGACAGCGAGAAGCAGTTCGGACGGGTCAGGGAAGCCGCGCAGGCGGCCGGGCGCGGCCCGGACGACCTGGTGTACTCCAACGCCCTGGTGGTCTGTGTCGGCAAGGACGACGCCGAGGTGGCCCGCCGTGCGTCGGTCATCGGCCGCGATGTGGAGGAGCTGAAGGCGAACGGACTTGCGGGCTCGCCCGCCGAGGTGGTCGACAAGATCGGCCGGTACGGCGAGATCGGGTCGTCGCGGATCTACCTCCAAGTCCTCGACCTGGACGACCTGGAGCACCTGGAGCTGATCTCCTCGCAGGTCCAGTCCCAGCTGAAATGACCGGTCCCCACCGAGGTGAACAGGGACAGGTGAACACGAGCGTGAACACGAGTCGCTGAGAGGAGCACCTGTGCAACCCGACCGCCCGCTGGCCGCCGCCCTCGCCGAGTCCACGGTCCTGCTCGACGGAGGTCTCTCCAACCAGCTGGAGGCGCAGGGCTGCGATCTGTCCGACGAGCTGTGGTCGGCCCGGCTTCTGCTCGACGAGGACCAGCAGATCGAGGCCGCGCACCGGGCCTATGTGCGGGCGGGTGCGCAGGTGCTCATCACCTCGGGCTATCAGGCGACGTTCGAGGGATTCGCCCGGCGGGGGATCGGCCGGGCCCGGGCGGCGGAGCTCTTCGCCCGCAGCGTGGAGCTGGCCCGGCGGGCCGGTGGCGCCACGGACCGGGAGATCTGGGTCGCCGCCTCGGTAGGCCCGTACGGGGCGATGCTCGCAGACGGCAGCGAGTACCGCGGGCGGTACGGCCTCTCGGTCCGGGAGCTGGAGCGCTTCCACCGGCCCCGGATCGAGGCGCTGGCCGCCGCCGGACCCGATGTGCTGGCACTGGAGACGGTGCCGGACGTCGACGAGGCCGAGGCACTGCTGCGGGCGGTTGAGGGATGCGGGCTGCCTGTCTGGCTCTCGTACAGCGTGGCGGGGGACCGGACCCGGGCCGGACAGCCGCTGGAGACGGCCTTCGGGCTCGCCGCCGGGCACGAGCGCGTGGTGGCGGTGGGGGTGAACTGCTGCGCTCCGGCCGACGCCGACCGTGCGGTGGAGACGGCGGCGGAGGTGACCGGGAAGCCGGTCGTCGTGTATCCGAACAGCGGTGAGCGGTGGGATGCCGGGGGCCGGGCGTGGACCGGGGGTGCCACCTTCGATCCGGGCCGGGTGCGGGGCTGGCAGGCGGCCGGCGCCCGACTGGTCGGCGGCTGCTGCCGGGTCGGGCCCGGCCCGATCGCGGAACTGGCCGAGCTCCTGGAGACAGAACGGACGGGGCGGACAGGACAGACAGGAGGGCCGGCAGGGGCAGGAGAGCCCGGAGGAACAGCAGAACCGTAGACATCAACAAAATGCCTGGTGGGAGGCGAGTGAACCGGACCATACTCGGACGTGTGTTCCTGACAATCAGTACGACCGGCACGCCGGAGCGACCCGCCACCGACCTCGGCTTCCTGCTGCACAAGCACCCGGATAAGGCACAGAAGTTCTCCACGTCCCACGGCGCGGCGCATGTCTTCTACCCCGAGGCATCCGCCGAGCGCTGCACGGCCGCGCTGTTGCTGGAGGTGGATCCGGTGGCGCTGGTGCGGCGCGGCAAGGGAAAGGGCCGGGGCGGCGCCCCCGACGCGGCGCTCGCGCAGTACGTCAACGACCGCCCGTACGCGGCGTCCTCACTGCTCTCCGTCGCGATGAGCACTGTGTTCAAGTCAGCTCTGAACGGTGTGTGCCGGGCCCGGCCCGAGCGCGCGGCGGACCCCATGACGCTCAGGATCGAGGTGCCCGCACTCCCCGCGCGCGGCGGTCCGGAGCTCGTCTCGAAGCTCTTCGGGCCGCTCGGCTGGACGAGCGTGGACGCCGTGGCCGTACCACTGGACGAGCAGTTCCCGGAGTGGGGCGACTCGCGGTACGTACGGCTCGTGCTAAAGGGCGAGTTGCGGCTCGCCGAAGCGCTGCGGCAGCTGTACGTCCTGCTGCCGGTGCTCGACGACGCCAAGCACTACTGGGTCGCGCCCGACGAGGTGGACAAGCTGCTGCGGGCCGGTGACGGCTGGCTGGCCGACCACCCCGAGCAGAAGCTGATCACCAGCCGCTATCTGTCCCGGCGCTGGGGGCTGACCCGGCAGGCGATGGAACGGCTGGAGCTGGTGCGGCTCGCCGAGCTGGACGACCTCGCGGTGGAGAGCGTCGACAACGCAGTGGACGAGACGACGGACACCGAGGAGAAGCCGGTGCCGCTCGCCGAGCAGCGGCGCACGGCGATCCTGGAGGCGCTGCACGCCGCCGGGGCGAGCCGGGTGCTCGACCTGGGCTGCGGACAGGGCCAGTTGGTCCAGGCGCTGCTGCGGGACGTGCGCTTCACGGAGATCGTCGGCGTCGATGTCTCGATGCGCGCTCTCACCATCGCCTCGCGCCGCCTGAAGCTCGACCGGATGGGGGAGCGGCAGGCCGGCCGTGTCACGCTGCGGCAGGGCTCGCTCACGTACACCGACAAGCGGCTGGCCGGCTATGACGCGGCGGTGCTCAGCGAGGTCATCGAGCACCTCGATCTGCCGAGGCTGCCCGCGCTGGAGTACGCGGTGTTCGGTGCGGCCCGGCCGCAGACGGTCCTCGTGACGACACCGAACGTCGAGTACAACGTCCGCTGGGAGAGCCTCCCGGCCGGTCATGCGCGCCACGGTGACCACCGCTTCGAGTGGACCAGGGCGGAGTTCCGGGGCTGGGCGCAGGAAGTGGCGCAGCGGCACGGATACGGAGTCGGCTTCGTGCCGGTGGGGCCCGACGACCCCGAGGTGGGGCCGCCCACGCAGATGGCCGTGTTCACGAGGACCGCCGATGACGACACGATGAAGAAGGAGGCGAAGGCAGCATGACCGACAACGGCACCGACACCGAGAAGCACACCGGCGCGCACCGCACGCTGCCGGTGACCGACCTCTCCCTCGTCGTACTCGTCGGGGCCAGCGGTTCCGGCAAGTCCACCTTCGCACGCAGGCACTTCAAGCCCACCGAGATCATCTCCTCGGACTTCTGCCGCGGCCTCGTCGCCGACGACGAGAACGACCAGAGCGCCAGCGGTGACGCCTTCGACGTGCTGCACTACATCGCGGGCAAGCGGCTCGCCGCCGGGCGGCTGACCGTCGTCGACGCCACCAACGTCCAGGCCGAGAGCCGCAGGCAGCTGGTGCAGCTGGCCCGCAGCCACGACGTGCTGCCGATCGCGATCGTGCTCGACCTGCCCGAAGAGGTCTGCCAGGCGCGCAACGCCACCCGCCCCGACCGCGCCGGCATGCCCCGCCATGTTGTCCAGCGCCACCGCCGCGAGCTGCGCCGTTCGCTGCGCGGCCTGGAGCGCGAGGGCTTCCGCAAGGTGCACATCCTGCGCACCGAGGAGGAGGCCGAGCACGCCGAAGTGGTGCTGGAGCGCCGCTACAACGACCTCCGTCATCTCACCGGCCCGTTCGACATCATCGGTGACATCCACGGCTGCAGCTCCGAGCTGGAGTCCCTGCTCGGCAAACTCGGTTATGTCGACGGCGAGCACCCCGAAGGGCGCACGGCGGTCTTCGTCGGCGACCTCGTCGACCGCGGCCCCGACAGCCCCGGGGTGCTGCGCCGCGTCATGTCCATGGTGTCCGCGGGCAACGCCCTGTGCGTGCCGGGGAACCACGAGAACAAGCTGGGGCGCTACCTCAAGGGCCGCAAGGTCCAGCACACCCATGGACTCGCCGAGACCATCGAGCAGTTGGACCGGGAGGACGCGAGGGACCCGGCCTTCCGCGAGCAGGTACGGGAATTCATCGACGGGCTCGTCAGCCACTACGTGCTGGACGACGGCAAGCTGGTCGTCTGCCACGCCGGGCTGCCCGAGAAGTACCACGGACGCACCTCGGGACGGGTCCGCTCGCACGCCCTGTACGGGGACACCACCGGCGAGACCGACGAGTTCGGCCTGCCCGTGCGCTACCCGTGGGCGGAGGAGTACCGCGGCCGCGCAGCCGTGGTCTACGGCCACACCCCCGTGCCCAGCACCTCCTGGGTCAACAACACCCTCTGCCTGGACACCGGTGCGGTCTTCGGCGCGAAGATGACCGCGTTGCGCTGGCCGGAGCGCGAACTCGTCGACGTGCCGGCCGAGAAGGTCTGGTACGAGCCCGCCAAGCCGCTGATCACCGAGGCGCCCGGGGGGCGCGAGGGCCGCCCGCTGGACCTCGCAGATGTGCAGGGCCGCCGGATCGTGGAGACCCGGCACCTGGGCCGCATCTCGGTGCGCGAGGAGAACGCCGCGGCGGCGCTCGAAGTCATGAGCCGGTTCGCCGTCGACCCGCGGCTGCTCGGCTACCTCCCGCCGACCATGGCGCCGACCGCCACCTCCCGCGAGGAAGGCTTCCTGGAGCACCCGGCCGAGGCGTTCGCCCAGTACCGGGCGGACGGCGTCGCCACGGTCGTGTGCGAGGAGAAGCACATGGGCTCACGCGCGGTGGCCCTGGTCTGCCGCGACGCGGAGGCGGCCCGGGAGCGGTTCGGGGTCGAGGGCCCGACCGGGGCGCTGCACACCCGTACCGGACGGCCGTTCCTGGACGATGCAGCCCTGACCGAGGTGATCCTCGGCAGGCTGCGCACGGCCGTCACCTCGGCCGGACTCTGGGAGGAGTGGGACACCGACTGGGTGTTGCTCGACGCCGAGCTGATGCCTTGGTCCCTCAAGGCCGGAGGCCTGCTGCGCTCGCAGTACGCGGCGGTCGGCGCCGCGTCCGGTGCCGTTCTCCCCGAGGCCAACGCGGCTCTGGCGGCAGCGGCGGCCCGCGGTGTCGATGTCGCCGGCCTGGCTGCGCGTCAGCAGGACCGGACAGTCGACGCGGCGGCGTTCACCGACGCCTACCGTCGCTACTGCTGGTCCACCGAGGGCCTCGACGGGGTACGGATCGCCCCGTTCCAGATCCTCGCCGTGCAGGGCCGCTCGCTGGCCTCCGTACCGCACGACGAACAGCTGGCCTGGCTCGACCGGCTGGTGGAGCACGACCCCACCGGCCTGCTCCAGGTCACCCGACGGCTCGTCGTCGACACCGGCGACGAGGCATCGGTCCACGCCGGCATCGACTGGTGGCTCGAGATGACCGGCCGCGGCGGCGAAGGCATGGTCGTCAAACCGCTCGCGGCGCTCGTCCGGGACGAGAAGGGCAGGCTGGTCCAGCCGGGCATCAAGGTGCGCGGCCGGGAGTACCTGCGGATCATCTACGGCCCCGAGTACACGCGTCCGGAGAATCTGGAGCGGCTGCGCTCCCGGTTTCTCGGCCACAAGCGGTCGCTGGCGCTCCGTGAGTACGCCCTCGGGCTGGAGGCGCTGGACCGGCTGGCCGAGGGGGAGCCGCTGTGGCGGGTTCACGAGGCGGTGTTCGCGGTGCTCGCCCTGGAGTCGGAGCCCGTCGACCCACGGCTCTGACCCCAAGGACGAAGGATCAGGTGGCGATTCGCCGGGTGAACGGCGCTCCGCGCGGTGAGGATGGAGGCATGGGATTCCATGTCGACTCCGAGGCCGGGCGGCTGCGCCGCGTCATACTGCACCGCCCCGATCTCGAACTGAAGCGGCTCACCCCCAGCAACAAGGACGCGCTCCTCTTCGACGACGTGCTGTGGGTGCGCCGCGCCCGGCAGGAGCACGACGGCTTCGCGGACGTCCTGCGTGACCGCGGGGTGGAGGTGCATCTCTTCGGCGATCTGCTCCGTGAGGCCCTGGACATTCCGGTGGCCAAGCGGCTGGTGCTGGACCGGGTCTTCGAGGAGAAGGAGTACGGCCCGCTCGCCACCGAACATCTACGGGCCGCCTTCGAGGAGTTGCCCACCGCCGAGCTGGCGGAGGCGCTGGTCGGCGGGATGACGAAGCGGGAGTTCCTGGAGCGGCACAGCGAGCCGACCTCCGTCCGCTTCCATGTCATGGATCTGGACGACTTCCTGCTCGGTCCGCTGCCGAACCACCTCTTCACCCGGGACACCTCGGCCTGGATCTACGACGGGGTGTCCATCAACGCGATGCGCTGGCCGGCCCGGCAGCGCGAGACGGTCCACTTCGAGGCGATCTACCGCCACCACCCCCTCTTCACCGGCGCCGAGGCGGGGGCCTTCCACCACTGGTCGGAGGGACAGGACGACTATCCGTCCACCATTGAGGGCGGCGATGTCCTGGTCATCGGCCAGGGCGCCGTCCTCATCGGGATGAGCGAGCGCACCACCCCGCAGGCGGTCGAGATGCTGGCGCGCGGACTGTTCGACGCCGGTTCCGCCCGGACGATCGTGGCGCTCGACATGCCCAAACGCCGGGCCTTCATGCACCTCGACACGGTGATGACGATGATCGACGGGGATACGTTCACCCAGTACGCCGGGCTCGGCATGCTCCGCTCGTACACCATCGAGCCCGGCGGTGGACCGCGGGATCTGAAGGTCACCGACCATCCCCCGGAGCACATGCACCGGGCCATCGCGGCGGCGCTCGGCCTGGACTCGATCCGGGTGCTCACGGCCACCCAGGACGTGCACGCGGCGGAGCGCGAGCAGTGGGACGACGGCTGCAATGTGCTGGCCGTCGAGCCGGGTGTCGTCATCGCCTACGAGCGCAACGCCACCACCAACACGTATCTGCGCAAGGAAGGCATCGAGGTCATAGAGATCCGCGGCAGCGAACTGGGCCGGGGCCGGGGCGGCCCTCGTTGCATGAGCTGCCCGGTGGTCCGTGACGCCGTGTAGCCGGGGCGGGGCACCGTACGGAAACGCCGGGAACCGGACGGATACACCGCGGACCGCGCGGACACGCAGATGCAAGGACTGTATAGTGATGCGTCGCCTCGTATAGACTTCCAGGAACTGTGCGTGCGACCCTCGCCCGACCGACCCAGGAGCAGCCACCATGGCGATAGACCTCGCAGGCCGCCACTTCCTCAAGGAGCTGGACTTCACGGCCGAGGAGTTCCGCGGCCTGATCGACCTGGCCGCCGAGCTCAAGGCGGCCAAGAAGTCGGGCACCGAGGTGCAGCGGCTGCGCGGCCGGAACATCGCGCTGATCTTCGAGAAGACCTCGACCCGTACACGCTGCGCCTTCGAGGTCGCCGCCGCCGACCAGGGTGCCTCCACGACGTATCTCGACCCCACGGGCTCCCAGATGGGCCACAAGGAGTCGGTGAAGGACACCGCCCGTGTGCTCGGCCGGATGTTCGACGGCATCGAGTACCGCGGTGACAGCCAGGCTGCCGTCGAGGAACTGGCGGCGTACGGCGGGGTGCCCGTCTTCAACGGGCTCACCGACGACTGGCATCCGACGCAGATGCTCGCCGACGTCCTCACGATGACCGAGCACAGTGACAAGCCGCTGGAGCGGATCGCCTTCGCCTACCTCGGCGACGCCCGTTTCAACATGGGTAACTCCTACCTGGTCACGGGTGCGCTGCTCGGCATGGACGTCCGGATCGTCGCCCCGAAGGCGTACTGGCCGGCCGAGGAGATCGTCGCGCAGGCCCACCGGCTCGCCGAGTCCAGCGGCGCGACCGTCACTCTCGCCGAGGACATCGCCGGGGGCGTCCGGGGTGCCGACTTCGTCGCCACCGACGTCTGGGTCTCCATGGGTGAGCCCAAGGAGGTCTGGGACGAGCGGATCGCGGCCCTCGCGCCGTACGCCGTCACCATGGACGTCCTGAAGGCCACGGGCAACGCGCACGTGAAGTTCCTGCACTGCCTCCCGGCCTTCCATGACCTCGGCACCAAGGTGGGTCGCGAGATCCAGGGCAGCCACGGTCTGACCGAGCTGGAAGTCACCGACGAGGTCTTCGAGTCCGCGCACTCGGTGGTCTTCGACGAGGCCGAGAACCGGATGCACACGATCAAGGCCGTCCTGGTGGCGACCATGGCCGGTGCCTGACGCCGCACGGCCGGGGCAGCGCCGAACCGGCCGCGCTCTCGCTGACCGTCGACCAGGTCACCGACTCGACCGTCGGTGGCGGCATCATCGCGTTCGGGGCGGTCGTCGCCATCGCGTCGGTCGTGCTCGCGGTGATGTACGGCAGACCCGCATCCTGATGTCGATGTCCCGCGACGGCCTGGTCCCGCGGGTCTTCGAACGTGTCTCGCCGCGGACGGCGGCGCCTGTCGCCAACACCTGGATCGTGGCCGTCGTCTTCGCCGTGCCGGCGGCCTTCGCGTCTCTCGACGTGGTGGTGAATCTGACGACCATCGGCACGCTCGCCATCATGGTCGCGGTCAATGTCGCGGTGATCGCGCTGCGCCGCAGCAACCCGGGGCTGAAGCGCTCCTTCCGGGTGCCGCTCTACCCGCTCAGCCCGATCCTGGGCGTCCTCTTCTGCCTGTATCTGATGTACGGGACGGGCTGGGCGACCTGGGTGCAGTTCGCGGTGTTCGTGGCGGTCGGCGCGGCGGTGTACGCCGGCTACAGCCGGAGCCGGTCGCGACTGGCCGGGGCGGATCAGGACCGAGAGGCGCCGATCGGCGCTGAAGGGCGGTAAGGGGCACCGATCGGGTGCCCCTTACCGCCCGTGCTGATGCGGCAGGGTGAACCACACGGCCTTGCCGTGCTCCGTCGTGCGATGACCGCAGGACGAGCTGAGCGTGCGGATCAGCAGCAGGCCGCGGCCGTGCTCCTGCCAGGGGTCCGGCTCGCTGCCGGGCTGGGGCCGGGAAAGATCGCCCGGCGGGGCCGGGTCGTGGTCGTGGACCTCCACCTGACAGCCGGTCTCCAGAAGCTCCACCACCAGCTCGACGGGCTCGTCCCCGCCGGTGTGCTTCACGGCGTTGGCGACCAGTTCCGCGGTGAGGAGCTCGGCCGTGTCGGTGGTGTCGGCCGGTGTGTCGATGTCCGCCAGCGCCGTACGGATCAGGGTGCGGGCGATCGGCACTGCGGCCGTGGAGTGCGGCAGCGCGATACGCCAGGAGGCGGGCATCGGTCCATCGGGCGGCAAGGCGGGTTCCGTTCCGGAGGCACGGCTGTCCGGAGCTCCTTTCTCTGGAGCTCAAGACTTCTTCCTTTCAACCTTACGAAGCGCAACGACACAGACAAGGGACTGCGGTCCGGTCAGAAAGGGACCTTCGCCACATATCCCGATCGACGCCTATCGCGTACTCGTGACGGGAGTCACATAAGAGTGATAACTTCGAGGCAGGTAGCAGCCCGACGGCTGAAGGGGACCACCCTCCATGAGCCCGTTTCCCAGCTCCGCCCGCCGCACGGACGACTGGCGCCATCTGCGGCTGACGACGGACGACGGCGTCGCCACCGTCACCCTGGCCCGTCCCGAGAAGCTCAACGCGCTCACCTTCGGCGCCTACGCCGACCTGCGCGACCTCCTCGCCGAGCTGTCCCGCGAACGCTCCGTGCGCGCCCTCGTGCTGGCCGGTGAGGGACGCGGTTTCTGCTCCGGCGGCGATGTCGACGAGATCATCGGCGCCACGCTCGCGATGGACACCGCGCAGCTGCTCGACTTCAACCGGATGACCGGGCAGGTCGTACGGGCGCTGCGCGAGTGCCCCTTCCCCGTCATCGCCGCGGTGCACGGCGTCGCTGCGGGCGCCGGCGCGGTCCTGGCACTGGCCGCCGACTTCCGTGTCGCCGACCCGTCCGCCCGGTTCGCCTTCCTCTTCACCCGGGTCGGGCTCTCCGGCGGTGACATGGGGGCCGCCTATCTGCTGCCGCGCGTCGTCGGCCTGGGCCATGCCACCCGGCTGCTGATGCTCGGCGAGCCGGTCCGCGCCCCCGAGGCGGAACGGATCGGGCTGATCAGCGAGCTGGCCGAGGAGGGGCAGGCCGACGCCCGGGCCGCGGAGCTCGCCCGCCGCCTCGCCGAAGGCCCCGCCCTCGCCCTCGCCCAGACCAAGGCGCTGCTCACCGCCGAACTCGACATGCCGCTCGCCGCCGCCGTGGAGATGGACGCCGCCACCCAGGCCCTGCTGATGCACGGCGACGACTACGCCGAGTTCCACGCCGCGTTCACGGAAAAGCGGCAGCCGAAATGGCAAGGCAGGTAGCGCCATGGCGTCCGACACGAAGCGGATCGCGGTCATCGGCGGCGGCCCCGGCGGGCTCTACGCCGCGGCCCTCCTCAAGCGCCTGGACCCGGAGCGCTCCGTCACGGTCTGGGAGCGCAATGCCCCCGACGACACCTTCGGTTTCGGCGTCGTCCTCTCCGACGAGACGCTCGGCGGCATCGAACACGCCGACCCCGTGGTGTACCGGGCCCTCCAGGCCGAATTCGTACGGTGGGACGACATCGACATCGTCCACCGCGGCCGGATCCAGACGTCCGGCGGCCACGGCTTCGCGGCGCTGGGCCGCCGCCGGCTCCTGGAGATCCTGCACAAGCGCTGCGCGTCCCTCGGAGTACGGCTCCGCTTCCGCGCAGAGGCCCCGTCCGTCGCGGAGCTCGCTGCGACGCACGACCTGGTGATCGCCGCCGACGGGGTGCACAGCACCACCCGCGAGACGTACGCCGATACCTTTCTGCCCACCGTCACCACCCACCGCAACCGCTACATCTGGCTCGCCGCGGACTTCGCGTTCGATGCCTTCCGTTTCGAGATCGCCGAGACCGAACACGGCGTGATGCAGCTGCACGCCTACCCCTTCTCGGCCGGTGCCTCCACCGTCATCGTCGAGATGCGCGAGGAGGTCTGGCACGCGGCCGGTTTCGACACCATGGACACCGCCGCATCGACGGAACGCTGCGGCAAGATCTTCGCCGACGCCCTCGGCGGCCGACCGCTGCGCTCCAACAACTCCTCCTGGCTCACCTTCCGTACCGTCGTCAACGCCCACTGGTCGCACGGCAACACGGTGCTCATCGGCGACGCCGCCCACACCGCACACTTCTCCATCGGCTCCGGCACCAAGCTCGCCGTCGAGGACGCCCTGGCTCTCGCCGCCTGCATCGAGGAGCAGCCGGACCTGCCCGCAGCCCTCGCCGCGTACGAGGCCGAGCGGCGGCCCGTCGTCGCCTCCACCCAGCGCGCCGCCGCAGCGAGCCTGCGCTGGTTCGAGGAGCTGGGTACATACGTCGACCAGGCGCCCCGCCAGTTCGCCTTCAATCTCCTGACCCGCAGCCGCCGCGTCACCCACGACAATCTGCGGCTGCGCGACGCCGGATTCGCCGCCGCCGTCGAGGAGGAGTTCGGCTGCGCCCCCGGTACCCCGCCGATGTTCACCCCGCTGCGGCTGCGCGGCCTCGAACTCCGCAACCGCGTCGTCGTGTCGCCGATGGACATGTACTCGGCCGTCGACGGCGTCCCCGGCGACCTCCACCTCGTCCACCTGGGCGCCCGCGCTCTCGGCGGCGCCGGGCTCGTCATGACCGAGATGGTGTGCGTCAGCGCCGAGGGCCGGATCACCCCCGGATGCACCGGCCTCTACACCCCCGAACAGGCCGCCGCCTGGACCCGGATCACCGACTTCGTCCATACCTCCGCCCCCGGCACGGCGATCGGCATCCAGCTCGGTCACTCCGGCCGCAAGGGCTCCACCAAGCTGATGTGGGAAGGCATCGACCAGCCCCTCGACGAGGGCAACTGGCCGCTGTCGGCCGCCTCCCCGATCCCGTACCGGGAAGGCGTCAACCAGGTCCCGCACGCGCTGGACCGGGCCGGGCTCGACGTGATCCGCAACCAGTTCGCCGCAGCGGCGCGGCACGCCGCCACCTGCGACTTCGACCTGCTCGAACTCCACTGCGCCCACGGCTATCTGCTCTCCGGGTTCCTCTCCCCGCTCACCAACCGGCGCACCGACGGCTACGGCGGACCGCTGTCGAACCGACTCCGCTTCCCCCTCGAAGTCTTCGATGCGGTCCGCGCCCGGTGGCCCGACGACCGGCCCATGACCGTTCGTATCTCCGCCACCGACTGGGCCGACGGCGGCACGACGGCCGAGGACGCCGTCGAGATCGCCCGCGCGTTCGTCGCGCACGGCGCCGACGCCATCGACGTCTCCACCGGCCAGGTCGTCCCGGACGAGCACCCCGAGTACGGCCGCTCGTACCAGACCCCGTTCGCCGATCGGATCCGCAACACCCTGGTCGTGCCCGTCATCGCGGTCGGTGCAATCTCCTCCTGGGACGACGTCAACTCGCTGCTGCTGGCAGGCCGCGCCGACCTGTGTGCCCTGGCCCGCCCGCATCTGTACGACCCGCACTGGACCCTGCACGCGGCGGCCGACCAGGGCTACGGCGGACCGGGCGCGTCCTGGCCGCTTCCGTACCGCGCGGGCAGCCGCACACCGCCGACCGGCCGCACGGACGCACCGAAGCCGCGGCTCACCCTGGGGTGAGCGCCGGACTCTCGTGGCACGGACGGAGGACGGGGTGTGCTCGCTCACTCCTCCGCGCTGATCAACAGCCGGTCCGAGACCGGCCGGTAGCCGATGCGCTGGTAGACCCCGTTGCTCGTCGGGTTCGCGAGATCCGTGAACAGCAGCACCTCCTGCGCGCCCGCCTCCCGCGCCGCCCGGCTGACCTCGGCCGTCACCGCCGCCGCGTACCCGTGGCCCCGGTGCTCCGGCGGGGTGTACACGGCCGTCACCCGCACCGCGCCGGAGCACCGGGGAGACACACCCGCCATCGACACCGGGACCCCGCCGGTCTCCCAGAGCGTCAGACCGCCGGACGCCGTCCGCTCGTCCACCATCCGCTCGGCGTGGGTGTCCGGCTGGTCGACGTCCGCGGCGAACGCGCGATGCCAGGCCACCAGCAGGGCCCGGTCGGCGGCCGTGGCGGACCTGGGCCCGCCCGGTGGCGCGGGGGAGGGCGGGATCAACTCATCCAGACGGTAAAGCCGTTGCACCTGTTCGACCCGGTAGCCGGGCCAGCCGGCGGCCAGCGCCTCGGCGGTGGCCCGGTCCGCGTTGACGGCGGTCAGCGGGAGCGCGGCGGCCAGCGGACCGACCGCCTCCGGGGCGACGACGCCGAGCAGCGGCCGGTACGGCGGGGTCTGCACCAGGGTCCCCGCGACCTCGCCGTCCGGCCCGCGCCACCAGCCCAGCACCGGGGCGTCCTCGCCGTACGCATGCGGGCCGCTGCTGCGCAGGGTCGCGGTGATGGTGAGTACGAGGGTGTTCTCGGCGGGCCGGGTCGCCAGCCACGCACCGGCGGTGTCCAGGAACACATCGACGTCATCAGTGAAGGTCCAGGTCATGGTCCATGATGACCAGCCGGGTCCGTACGGTGCACACGCTTTATGAGCCGCCCGGCACGCCTCGTACGAACCCCGCCCCCGCGTCCCGCAACCGGGCGTGCAGCAGCCCGAACACCTCCGCCGACCGGCCCCCCGGCCAGTCCTTCGGCAGCAGCTCCTGCGGCAGCCCCGGATCGGTGTACGGCAGCCGCCGCCAGGAGTCCAGGGCGGTCAGATAGTCCCGGTAGGCGGCCTCCGCGTCCGGCTCGCCGGTGCGTGACTCCCAGGCCCGCAGCACCGGTTCGTGCTGTGCCAGGAAGTCCAGGTGGAGCCGGGCGATGGCGTCCAGATCCCACCAGCGCGCCACCGACTCCCGCGTCGCGGCGAAGCCGAGGTGTTCCCCGCGGAACAGGTCCACGTACGGCGCGAGTTCCAGCCGCTCCAGGGTGTGCCGGGTCTCGTCGTACAGTGCGGCGGGCGCGATCCAGACCCCCGGCGCGGCCGTGCCGAAGCCCAGCCGGGAGAGCCGGGAGCGCAGCAGGTGCCGCTTGTGCCGTTCCGCTTCCGGTACGGAGAAGACGGCGAGCACCCAGCCGTCCCGCAGCGGTGGCGACGGGTGTGCGTAGATCCGCAGGTCGCCGTCGTCCAGCAGCTGGCGGGCGTCCTGCGACAGCGCGTATCCGGCCGCGCCGCTCGCGGTCCGCGCCGGTACGAGCAGCCCGCGCCGCTTCAGCCGGGAGACGGAGGAGCGCACCGACGGGGCGTCGACACCGACGGCGTTCAGCAGCCGGATCAGCTCGGCCACCGGCAGCGGCACGTTGCCGGGGGTGCGACCGTATGCACCGTAGAGGGTGACGATCAGGGATCGGGGGGTGTGCAGGTCGGCCACACGATCACTCTAGGCCCTGGCCCCGGTCCGCCTCGGCACGCAGCCGGAAGCGCTGCAGCTTGCCCGTGGCGGTCCGGGGGAGAGCGGGCAGGAACTCGATGACGCGCGGACACTTGTGCGGCGCCAGTTCGTCCTTCATGTACGTGCGCAGGTCGTCGGCCGACGGTTCGGCGCCCTCGCGAGGCACCACGTACGCAACCACGACCTGGCCGCGCAGCTCATCGGGCCGGCCGACCACCGCCGCCTCCGCGACCTGGGGATGGCGCAGCAGGGCGTCCTCGACCTCGGGGCCCGCGATGTTGTACCCGGACGAGATGATCATGTCGTCGGCGCGGGCGACGTAGTGGAAGTAGCCGTCGCTGTCGCGGGTGTACGTGTCCCCGGTGAGGTTCCAGCCGTGCTGTACGTACTCCGACTGGCGCGCGTCGGCGAGATAGCGGCACCCCGTCGGGCCGCGTACGGCGAGGAGCCCCGGCTTCCCGTCGGGCACCGCGCGGCCGTCCCGGTCCAGTACGCGCGCCTCCCAGCCGGGCACGGGAACCCCGGTGGTGCCGGGGCGGATTGCGTCGTCGGCGGCAGAGATGAAGATGTGCAGCAGTTCGGTGGCGCCTATGCCGTTGATGATGCGCAGACCGGTCCGCTCGTACCAGGACCGCCAGGTCACCACGGGCAGATTCTCGCCCGCCGAGACGCAGCGGCGCAGCGCGGACAGATCGTGGTCGCCGAGATGGTCGAGCATCACGCGGTACGCGGTCGGGGCGGTGAACAGGACCGAGACGCGGTGGGCGGCCAGCGCGGGCAGCAGTTGCCGCGGACCGGCCTGCTCCAGCAGCAGCGCTGAACCACCGGCCCGCAGCGGGAAGACCACGAGTCCGCCGAGACCGAAGGTGAAGCCGAGCGGCGGGCTGCCCGCGAACACATCCTCGGGGCCCGGCCGCAGGACGTGGCGCGAGAAGGTGTCGGCGATGGCCAGCAGATCGCGGTGGAAGTGCATACAGCCCTTGGGACGCCCGGTGGTGCCAGAGGTGAATGCGATCAGCGCGACATCGTCCGCGGCTGTGTCCACGGCCCGGTACGGCCCGGGCCGGTGCTCGGCCAGCCGCAGCAGATCGTCCGCCCCGTCCCCTCCGTATGCAGTGATCCGCAGCCCCGGCACCTGAGCCTTCACCAGATCGTCGACCGACCGGGCATCGCACAGCGCATGGCCGACCCGGGCGATCGAACAGATGGTGGCGAGTTCCTGGGCCCGCTGTTGCGCCAGTACGGTCACCGCGATCGCGCCCGCCTTCAGCACGGCGAGCCAGCAGGCGGCCAAATGGGGGGTGGTGGGTCCGCGCAGCAGGACCCGGTTGCCGGGAACGACGCCCAGATCCGAGGTCAGGACATGAGCGATCCGGTCCACCCGGTCCTGGAGATCCCCGTAGCTCCATGTCGGGCCGTCAGGCGTACGGAAGGCGGGACGGTCGGGTCCGAGACGGGCGACCGTGGTGTCGAGGAGTTCGGCGGCGCAGTTCAGCCGGTCCGGATAGTCCAGCTCGGGGAGACCGAAGACCAGTTCCGGCCACTGGTCCTGGGGTGGCAGATGCTCTCGGGCAAAACTGTCGATGTGCGCTGAGGTCTTCGGGTCCATAACGGATCGCCCCCTTGTCGCCCTAGGACCGTATCGTTTGAATGACGGTAGTCAATACTTCGCGATACGATCCAGGAGAGGCGCCGGTATGTCGGCATTCTCGCTCGATCCGTCACAGACCGCCTGGTGCGAGGAGCTGCGCGCCCTGGCCGAGCAGCAGCTGCGCCCCCTCGCCGAGAAGGGCGGACCAGGACACGTCAACCGCCCGCTCGTCGCCGCCCTCGGCGAACTGGGCCTGCTCGACCGGCTGTTCTCCTCCGGCGCCCTCGACCTCTGTCTGCTGCGCGAGTCCCTGGCCCGCGGCTGTACGGAGGCCGAGACCGCGCTGGCCCTCCAGGGGCTCGGCACGTACCCATTGGTCCAGGCGGGTACCCCGGCCCAGCGCGAACACTGGCTCCCCGAAGTCCGCGCGGGCCGCGCCGTCGCCGCCTTCGCACTCAGCGAGCCCGGCGCCGGCTCCGACGCGGCGGCCCTCGCCCTCAATGCGGCGCACGCCCAGGACGGCTGGCGGCTGACCGGCGAGAAATGCTGGATCTCCAACGCCCCCGAGGCCGACTTCTACACGGTCTTCGCCCGTACGACGCCCGGCGCCGGAGCCCGCGGCGTCACCGCGTTCCTGGTCCCCGCCGACCGCCCGGGGTTGAGCGGCACCGCGCTGGACATGCTCTCCCCGCACCCCATCGGGGCGCTCACCTTCGACGGAGTGCCGGTCACCCCCGACGACGTGCTCGGCGAACCCGACCGCGGCTTCCGGGTCGCCATGAACACCCTCAACCTGTTCCGCCCGAGCGTCGGCGCCTTCGCCGTGGGCATGGCCCGCGCCGCCCTCGACGCGACCGTGGCCCACACCGCGCAGCGCACCGCGTTCGGCGGTCCGCTGGGGGATCTGCAGGCCGTCTCGCACCGGGTCGCCGAGATGGCGACCCGCACCGAGGCCGCCCGGCTTCTGGTGTACGCGGCCGCGGCGGCGTACGACGCAGGGGAACCGGGGGTACCGCGCAGAGCGGCGATGGCGAAGCTCTACGCCACGGAGGCGGCGCAGTATGTCGTCGACGCCGCCGTCCAGCTGCACGGCGCCCGCGCGCTGCGCCGCGGCCATCTGCTCGAACACCTCTACCGGGAGGTGCGCGCCCCGCGGATCTATGAGGGCGCCAGCGAGGTCCAGCGCACGATCATCGCCAAGGAGCTGTACACGACGGCGGCGCAGCCGACCGTGCAGCCGGAGCCGTCCGGGAACCAGGAGCCGTCCGCATGAGTCCGATCCACCGAATCAATCCCGCCGAGCTGTCCCCGCCCACAGGCTTCTCGCACGCCGTCACGGCCACCGGCGGTCAACTGGTCTTCCTGGCCGGGCAGACCGCCCTCGACCGGAACGGCAAGGTCATCGGCGACACACTGCCCGAACAGTTCACGACGGCCCTCACCAATCTGCTCACCGCACTGCGCGCGGCCGGTGGCTCCCCGGCCGATCTGGCCCGGGTCACCGTCTATGCCACCGATGTCGCCGACTACCGCGCCCATGCCCCCGAACTCGGCCGGATCTGGCGCCGGTTGGCGGGCCGCGACTACCCGGCGATGGCGGTCATCGGGGCGGCCCGGCTCTGGGACGAACAGGCTCTCGTCGAGCTCGACGGGATGGCCGTACTGCCGTGAGGAGACCGGACGGGCGTGACCCCGCCTGATACATCGGTTCGTCAGTGATCGGGGTGAGCCGCGCCTCGGCGTCCTTGCCGGCAGCGCCGCTCACCACCCCCTGAGCTTCGGGCTGACGCGCCACCGTCACCCGCCAGTTGGTGAAGCCCGTGTGCTCGGGGACGTGACGGTCGCCGTACAGCCGCGTCCGCAGCGGTGTCCTGCATCTGCGCGGCGCGCCGTACGGGTGATAGCAGACGGGGGATATATCTCTATTTAGTGCGCTCTGCCCGTGATGCCTCGCCCAGGCCCCGGACGCCCGCCCCGCGCGGGCGCGGGATGCCCACCGGGGCCGTATGACAGCGCTCATCGTCTGCCACTTCGTCCTTGCCGCGTGCGCGGCCCCGCTGGTGCGGCGCCTCGGCAGCCGCGCGTTCGTCGTGCTCGCGCTGCCGCCCACAGCCGCCACGGTGTGGGCGGCCACGCAGTGGAACACCGCGGCGTCCGGCGGATCCGTCACCCGGTCGTGGCGGTGGATGCCGGCGTACGACGTCTTCGTCGAACTGCGCCTCGACGCGCTCGCCGAACTCATGGTGCTGCTCGCCGCCGGAATCGGTGCGCTCGTCCTGCTGTACTGCGCCTCGTACTTCTCCGACGACGCCCCACGGTTGGCCGGCTTCGCCGGCAACCTGCTGGCCTTCGCGGGCGCCATGCTCGGCCTCGTCCTCGCGGACGACCTGATCACGCTCTATCTGTTCTGGGAACTGACCACGGTCTTCTCCTACCTGCTGATCGGATACAGCAGCGAGCAGAAGCACAGCCGCCGCTCCGCGCTCCAGGCGCTGACCGTGACCACGCTCGGCGGTCTCGCGATGCTCGTCGGCTTCCTGATCCTCGGTCAGGCGGCGGGCACGTACCGGATCTCCGCGCTCGTGACCGACCCGCCGGCCACGAGCCTCGCCGTCTCGGTGGCCGTGGTGCTGATCCTGTGCGGGGCGCTGTCGAAGTCGGCGATCTGGCCGTTCAGCCTCTGGCTGCCGAACGCCATGGCCGCCCCCACCCCCGTCAGTGCCTATCTGCACGCCGCGGCCATGGTCAAGGCCGGTGTCTACCTGGTGGCCCGCCTCGCTCCCGGCTTCGCCGACGTCCCCGTCTGGCGGCCTGTCGTCCTGGTCCTCGGCGGCGTGACCATGCTGCTCGGCGGCTGGCGGGCACTGCGGCTGAACGACCTCAAGCTCGTGCTCGCCTACGGCACCGTCAGCCAGCTCGGCTTCCTCACTCTCCTCGCCGGTATCGGCAACCGCGACGCCGCGCTCGCCGCCGCGGTCATGATCCTGAGCCACGCCCTGTTCAAGGCGCCGCTGTTCCTCGTCACCGGCATCGTCGACCATGCGGCGGGCACCCGCGATCTGCGCAGACTCTCCGGTGTCGGCCGGGCGCTGCCGTACGTCTGCGCGGTCGCCGTGCTTGCCGCCGCGTCCATGGCAGCACTGCCCCCGCTGCTCGGGTTCGTCGCGAAAGAGGCCGCGTTCGATGCGCTGCTGCACGGCGACGCCGTGGACCGCTGGGCGCTCGCTGTCACCGTGGCGGGCTCGGCGCTGACCGTCGCGTACACCGTACGGTTCGTCTGGGGCGCGTTCGGCCGTAAACCCGGGGTCGAAGACACCCCGGTGCACCGGGTCGGCTGGGCGTTCCTCGCCCCGCCCGCCCTGCTGGCGCTCTGCGGGCTGGTGCTCGGACCGGGCGTCGGCCGGGTCCACCGGCTGCTCAGCGCGTACGCCGACGAGTTCCCTGTACCCGCGCACCCGTACCACCTCGCGCTCTGGCACGGATTCGGCACCGCCTTGCTGCTCTCGGCCGTCGCCTTGGTCGGTGGTGCGGTGCTCTTCGCGGGGCGCACCACCGTGACCCGGCTCTCCCGGCGGATCGCCTGGCCTACCGCCGACCGGGTCTTCGGCCGTCTGCTGCTCGGCCTGGAGCGGACCTCGCTGGAGATCACCGGCTTCGTCCAGCGCGGCTCGCTCTCCGTCTACCTCTCCACCACCCTGCTCGTCATGCTCGCCGGACAGCTTGCCGTGCTCGCGGTGGACCGGCCGTGGCACGGAGCGCCGGCGCCGCGGCTCTGGGACGTTCCGCTGCAGGGCGCGGTGGCCGCGCTGACCTGCGCGGCCGCACTTCTCTGTCTCACCGTCAGCCGGCGGATGAAGGCGGTGGTCCTCGCGGGGCTGACGGGGTACGGGACCGCGCTGCTCTTCGTCGTCCAGGGCGGCCCCGATCTGGCGCTCACCCAGTTCTGCGTCGAGACGGTGTCGATGGTCGTGTTCGTGCTGGTGCTGCGGCGGATGCCGGTGCATTTCCAGGAGTCGGTCAGCACGTGGCGGCGTGCGGTACGCATTCCCGTGGCGCTGGCCGCGGCCGCCACCTTGAGCGTGGTGGTGTGGGTCGCGGCCGCCGCACGTACCGCCGACCCCGCCGGGGCGGCCATGGTCGAGGAGACCGCGCACCACGGGCTCAAGGACGTCGTCGCCACCATCCTGGTCGACCTGCGGGCCTGGGACACGATGGGGGAGTCCGCCGTGCTCGCCGCCGCGGCGATCGGCGTGACCAGCCTGATCTATCTGCACCGCCGCGCGGACGGGTCCGGGCTGCGCGAGGACGTACCCGGGCGTACCGCCTGGTCGCTGACGGCGACCGGGCTGACCGGCCTGCCGCACGGCGACGAAGGCGCGCCCGAGCGGAGCTGGCTCGCGGCCGGCGCCACGCTCGCCCCCGAGCACCGGTCGGTGGTCTTCGAGGTCGTGGCCCGGCTGCTGTTCCATCCGATCCTGGTGCTCTCCGTCTACTTGCTGTTCTGCGCCGAGAACATGCCGGGCGGCGGGTTCGTCGCCGGACTCGTCGCCGGTGTCGGGCTGATCACCCGCTATCTGGCAGGAGGCCGCTTCGAACTCGCCGAAGCCGCACCGCTGCAGCCCGGACTCTTCACCGGCCTCGGGCTGTTCCTCTCCACCGGAGTGGCGCTGCTCGGCCTCGCCGAGGGAACCGTCCTGCACGCCTGGACGTATCACGGCCGGCTGCCGGTGTTCGGCTCGTACCACCTGAGCACGGCGGTCCTCTTCGACTTCGGCGTGTACCTGCTGGTGCTGGGCGTGGTGCTGGACATCGTGCGCGCACTCGGAGCCAAGATCGACCGCCAGATCGAGCGGGCCGCGGCGGAGAAGGCGGCGGCGGAGAGGGCGGCGCCCCCGGCGGGATCGGGGCCCGGAGCCACGCCCGAGACGGACGCCGGACCGGGTACGGCGCCCGAGGGCGGAGGTGCCCCCGGATGACGGTCAGCGCTTCGCTTCTGGCCACGGCCGCCGTGCTCTGCGCCGTCGGCGGCGTCCTCATGCTCACCCGCCCCCTCACCCGCATCCTGCTCGGCGCGGTGATCGCGGGCAACGGCATCAACCTGCTCGTCCTGTCCGCCACCGGATCGGCGGGCAGGGCGCCCCTCCTGTACGGCGTTCCGCTGTGGCAGGTCACCGACCCGCTGCCGCAGGCCATTGCCCTGACCGCGATCGTCATCACCCTCGCCACCACGGCGTTCCTCTTGGCCATGGCCTACCGCAGTCACCAGCTGACCGGCACCGACGAGGTCCACGACGACCTGGAGGACCGGCGCATCGCACTGCGCGCCGAGGTGCTGGGGGAGCGGGACGAACTGCGCGAGCAGTACCGGTCCGAGTCCGAACGCACAGCGGAGGAACGCGCCCGGTACCGGGCGGAACGCAAGCGCCTCCGGGCCCGGCTCCGCGCCGACCGCGCCCTCCAGGCCCGCGGCCGGGACGCCACCGGGGACCTCTGGCACGACGTGCTGGGCGCCGACCCGCAGGACTACGCCGAAGCCCGTACCGAAACCCCTGCCGAGGACGCGAACCGAGGAGACACCGGGTGAATGCACTCGTCCCGCTGCCGGTGCTGCTGCCGCTCTGCGCCACCGGCGTGAGCCTCGCCTTCGGCACCCGCCTCAAACAGTTCCAGCGCATCATCAGCGTCGCCGTGCTCACCGCCGTGCTCGCGCTCTCCGTCGCCCTGATGATCGCCGCCAACTCCCGCGGCCCCCTCACCGTCCACCTCGGCGACTTCGCCCCTCCGCTCGGCATCACTCTGGTCGCCGACCGGCTGTCCGGGCTGATGCTGACCGTCTCCTCGGCCGTCACCCTCTGCGTGCTGGTCTACTCCCTCGGCCAGGGCATGGCCGACCGCGACGAAGAGACACCCGTGGCCGTCTTCCACCCCGCGTATCTGATCCTGGTCGCCGGAGTCTCCTGCACCTTCCTCGCCGGTGACCTCGTCAACCTCTACGTCGGCTTCGAGATCATGCTGGTGGCGAGCTTCGTGCTGCTCACCCTCGGCGGCACCGGCCCCCGGGTCCGGGCCGGCTCCACATACGTGATCATCTCGCTCTTCTCGTCGATGCTGTTCCTCACCGCCATCGCGATGACCTACGCGGCCACCGGCACCGCCAACTTCGCCCAGCTGGCCGGGCGGCTGGGCGGACTCCCGCTCGGCGTACAGACCCTGATCCAGGCCATGCTGCTGACCGTGTTCGCCATCAAGGCGGCCGTGTTCCCGCTCGCCGCCTGGCTCCCCGACTCGTACCCCACCGCACCCGCTCCCGTCACCGCCGTCTTCGCGGGCCTGCTCACCAAGGTCGGCGTCTACTGCATGCTCCGTACGGAGACCCTGCTCTTCCCCGGCAACCGGCTCGGCGACCTGCTGATGGCGGCCGCGCTCGCGTCGATGGTGATCGGCATCCTCGGAGCCGTCGCCCAGACCGACCTGAAGCGGCTGCTCTCCTTCATCCTCATCAGCCACATCGGCTACATGGTCTTCGGTATCGGTCTCGCCTCCCGCGAGGCGTACGGCGGCGCGATCGTCTACGTCGCCCACCACATCACCGTCCAGACGACGCTGTTTCTCGTCGCCGGACTGATCGAGCGCCGCACCGGCACCACCGAACTCACCCGGATCGGCGGACTCGCCAAAGGCGCCCCGGTGCTCGCCACCCTCTTCTTCGTGCCCGCCATGAATCTCGCCGGGATCCCGCCGCTGTCCGGCTTCATCGGCAAGCTCGGACTCATGCGGGCCGGTGTCGCCGACGGCGGCGTCTGGGCCTGGATCCTGGTCATCGGCTCGGTGGCGACCAGCCTGCTGACGCTGTACGTGATGGCCAAGGTCTGGAACCTGGCGTTCTGGCGGGCCGCACCACCCGGCCAGGCCGCCGACGGCACCGTCCTGGAGTCCGACGACGAGGACGGCAACGACGAGGACGCCGACGAGGGCCCGGACCGTATCCCCGGCACCGGCGACGAACCGGTCTTCCCCCGGCACCAGCCCGCCGGGCTCGCGGTCGCGGCCACCCTCCACGGCCATGCCGTCACCACCACGACGAAGCTGCCGACGCTCATGACCGCCGCCACCGCGGCAGCCGTCGCCCTCGGACTTTCCTTCACCGTGCTCGCCGGACCCCTGACCTCGTACACCGACCGCACAGCCGCCGAACTCCTCGCACGCTCCCCCTACATCGAGGCGGTGCTCGGCCGGTGAAACGCTGGATCACCCTGTCCCACCGGAACGCGGATCTGCCGCCCTTCAGCTGCGCATTCGCCGGCCGCCGACAGCGCGTCCTCGACCTTCCGCTGATCGCCTGGCTCACCGTCATCTGGGTGCTGCTCTGGTCCAGTCTGAGCTGGGCGAATGTGGTGACCGGCGTCGTCGTCGCGGTGGCGGTCTGTCTGGCCTTCCCGCTGCCCCGCGTCGATCTCGGGCTCCGGCTCCACCCGTGGGGCATCGTGGTGCTCGCCGGCTATCTGCTCTACGACATGTACACCTCTGGCGTGAAGGTCACCCGGCAGATCTTCGTCGACCATCCGCACCGGGCCGCCGTCATCGCCGTACCGCTGCGCTGCCGCTCCGACCTGATGCTCGCGGCGACCGCCGTCGCCGTGTCGAACGTGCCCGGCGGATCCGTCGTCGAGGTACGCCGCGCCACGGCCACGGTCTTCGTCCACGTCCTCGACGCGGACCGGCCCGCCGTGCTCGACGCGGCCCGGCGCTCCGTCTGGCGGCTGGAGGAGTTGACGGTACGGGCCTTCGGCACCCCCGACGAGATCGCCCGGGTGGCCGGACCACCACCGCCGACGCCATGGACGCACGGGGCGGGGGCGGGCTCATGAGCGTTCCGGAGACCGTCGACCGGGTGCTGCTCACCGCCGCCGTGGTGGTGCTCGTCCTTGCCGGAGTGGGACTGCTCGCCCGCATCTGGCGCGGCCCCTCGATGCTGGACCGGGCGATCTCGCTGGATGTGTGCGCCGCCCTCATCATTGCGGGCCTCGGCGCCAAGTCCGCCGTCGCACGCGACCCGTTCTATTTCCCGATCATGCTGGTGCTGGCCTTTCTCGGGTTCACCGGCTCGGTGGGCATCGCCCGCTTCATCGCCGTGCGCGACCGGCCGAGGAAAGCCGTACCCGACCGGCCGAAGACCGAGGAGAAACCGGAGTGAATGTCTTGCTCCAGATCGCCGACACGACCGGTGCGGTACTGGTCTTCATCGGCGCGGCCATCTGCCTGCTCGGGGTGATCGGCATGCTGCGGCTGCCAGACGTCCTGTCGCGCAGCCACGCCGCGACAAAACCGCAGAGCCTCGGCCTGCTGCTGGTCCTCGCCGGAGTCGCGCTGCGGTTGCGCAGCGGCATGGACCTCGCCACGCTCGCGCTGATCGGGTTCTTCCAGCTGATGACCGGACCGGTCGCCGCGCACCTGGTCGCGCGATCGGCGTACCGGACCGGCCAGATCGACCACGGCGAGCTGCTCTTCGACGAACTGGACGCCCAGCTGACCGAAGAACACTGACCCGGGAGAGCCGACAGCGGCCGGACCGACCGACAGGGCAGGCCGGACACCCACAGGTGTAAGCAGGAGATATGCGCGTCCGGCACAGTGTCAGCCGTCTCACCACTTCGTGGCGCCCGAACCACGGACTGCTCATCGTGCCGCTCGCGATCATCGCGACGACCGCGCTGATCGACATCAACGCCCCGGAGACCATCCACCTGGGTCCGTTCCTCATCGCGGCGCCCGCGCTCACCGCCGCGTTCGCCGGCCCCGGACCGACGGCCGTCGTCGGGGCGCTGGCCGTCGTGGCCCAGATCGTCATCGCCGCATTCCACGGCGGCGTCACCACACCGAACCACGAGGCGCAGATCGCAGCCGTCCTCGTGATCTCCGTGTTCCTCGTGCTGTTCCGCCGGTTGCTCGACCGTTACGAGCGACAACTGGGCCGGGTGCGTTCGGTGGCCGTCGTCGCGCAGCAGGGCCTGCTCCGCCCGTTGCCCCGCCGGATCGGACCGCTCAGCATCGCGTCCGTGTACATCGCGGCCGAGTCGGGGGCCCAGATCGGCGGAGACCTGTACGCGGTGGTACCCGCCCCGGGCGTGACCCGCATGGTGGTCGGCGACGTCCGAGGCAGCGGCCTCCCCGCCTTCGGGGACGCCGCGGTGGTGCTGGGGGCGTTCCGCGGGTCGGCGTACCGGAACCTGTCGCTGCCCGGTGTCGTGTCACACATTGCCAATGCCTCGTACTGGAACATGGCGCAGCTCGCCGAGGCCGAACCGAACTACAACGAGTCGTTCGTGACCGCGCTGGTGCTCGACGTCCGCGACGACGACCACAGCGTTCAGCTGGTGAACTGCGGGCACCCCCCGCCGATGGTCCTGCGCGCCGGGCACGTACGGACACTGGACGTCAGTGAGCCTGCACTCCCGCTGGGGCTCGGCGCCCCCTCGGAGAGCGAGTACCAGGTCGAGACATTCGACTTCGAACCCGGCGACATCCTGCTCCTCTACACCGACGGAGTCATCGAGGCACGCGACCGCAGGGGCAGCTTCTACCCCCTCGCCGACCGGCTCGCCGCCTGGACGGGGAGCGGCCCCGAGTCCCTCGTACGCCACCTGCACGACGACCTGTTGCGCCACGCCGGCGGGTGCCTGGGCGACGACGCCGTCATGATCGCGGTCACGAAGACGTCCGGCGCCGTCAGGGGAGCCGCTGCGAGTAGGTGATCCGCTCCAGGCGGTAGTAGTCGGCGACACACGTGGCCGGCCAGACCCTCCGCCCGTGCTTCCGGAACGGTTCCACCATTCCGGCGACCGACACAGGCGTGTACGGGAGAACCCGGCCACCGGCCGCCGCACGGGCCCGCATCCACTGGTCCTGCCGGTCCCACTTCACAGCCCGAACGTGCATGTCCGCTTCGAGCCGCCACAGCGGGACGGCAAGTGCGAGGCACACGGCGACGCACACCGCCGCACCGGCCGCCTGCACCGCACCGGTGTGCCGTGCCCGCAGCCCCAGGGCAAGTCCCAGCAGCACACCGACACCGACGAGCACCGCGACGTACAGCAGGAGGTAGTCGTTCCAGATCCGCGAAGAGGTGGCCACGCTCTCCGCGAAGACGGGATAGGCGACGACCGTGCAGAGGTATCCGGAGAGCAGAAACGCGAGAACAGCCACGCAGGCCATCAGCCGCCAGCGCACCGGCAGGACCGCACGCCGCCCGCCCGGCCCCCTGATCAGCAGCCCCAGCAGGACCCCGGCCGCGACCGCGCCCAGGTAGGCCCACGTGGTGAGGAGCGTCCCCAGAATGTGCCCGAAGCCACGCAGGGACCCGAGGAGCGAGTCGGGCGCGAGGAAGGACACCCCGTCCGTGCCGAATCGCCCCCGCCGGATCCGGGCACCCGGCGACGTGTAGAGCACGAGCGTCCCGATCCCGGTCCCCGCCATGCCTGTCAGGCACCAGCCCCGTACGCAGCCACGACGTTGCCCGGCGAGGAGCAGCAGAACGGCCGACAGGACGACGAGCACGACGACGGACGCCTGCTCCGAGAGCGTCCCGATGCAGAGACCGGCCACGAAAACCGCGATCAGCGCCCAGCGCCTCCCTCGGCGCGACCGGGCCCGGAGCAGCGGCACCGCCGCGGCACAGGCGAGCACCGGCGCCATGGTGTGCGAGACGGACGAGGCGGGCCAGTAGAACGTCTTGTACGTATTGGGCGTCGCGAACAGAAAGACGGCCGTCACCATCGACGCCACGAGCAACGGGACTCCGCGCGGCGCCGTGAGACCGGCCCTGCGCAGCGCCGATACGGTCACCGCCCACAGGATGCCCAGCATGACGCCCCCGCTGACCAGCCCGAACCACTGGTGCCCCGCGACACCGAACCTCGCGTACGCCCAGACGAGCACGGCATTCGCGATCCGCCCGTTGTCCCCGAGATAGAACTTGCCGACCATCCCGGAGAGTCCTTCGTCGCGCACGACGGGCAGAAAACACCACTCGTCCCCCCCGGGCCGGACCCACCGCCCGAACCACGCCGCCGCACCGAGGAGCCCGAGCGGCAGAAGACAGAGCGCCGCCGGCCAGAGAGCGGTCCACGGCCGCAGGGATCCCGCGCGCTTCGCCGCACCGAGCGCCGGCTGCCCGCTGTCGCGCGACTGCAGTCCGGCCGGACTCGGGCCGACGGCTGTCATCGCGCTGCTTCTCCTGCCGTGATCATTACCGCTATCTGATACGGCGAGGCGGGCTGCCCGGGCCCCGTACACGCAATTCGGGCGCACGCTTCATGCGAATGGCGGACGAATGAAATGGGCCGCATTCCCGGTCTGCCGGGCAAGCCGATCCACCTCGGTCCCGGCGGTGGCCGCGGAACCGTGACGGGACCGACCTGGCGTGCCTTACGCCCCGTCCGCGGGGTCCGCCGATCGCTTCGCATAGCGGTTGCGCATGGCATCGCTGGCCGCGGGACCCGCTGTGAACACGTACGCGGCGCTGTCGTCGAGCCGGCGGCCGCTCCTGGCGTCGACGACCACGGGCTCGACCTGCTCGCCGCTGTTCGCGTCGACAAGGATCATGCTGCGCTCCTCCGGCGCGAGGCGGGAGTTCCCCCACGCGGCCAGGGCCACAATCACCGGGCGCAGAGAGCGTCCCAGCTCGGTCAGCACGTACTCGTGACGGACGGGGTTGGTCATGTACGGCAGGCGCTCCAGCAGCCCGTCCGCGACGAGACTCTTGAGGCGTGTGGTGAGCATGCTGGAGGAGATGCCCAGGTTCTCCTGGAACTGGTCGAAGCGGGTGTAGCCGTCGAAGGCGTCATGGAGGATCAGCAGCGTCCACCATTCGCCGACGTGTTCCACCGTCGTGGACAGCGGGCACTCCCGGTCCTCCAGCCTGATCCGGCTTGCCACGGCGACCATCCTCTCAGTTCCTGCTAAAATCGAAGTTACTAGCTTCCATTTTAGCAGCGACGGGAGCCGGCGGTGGCACCACTCCCACCGTCCGAAACCGTCACCACCTGGAGAACTGTCACGCAGGACCAGCCCCGCACCATCGCCCTGGATGCACTTCCCGGGACGATCACTCGCTACCTGAAGGCCCATGGTGCCCACGACACCGCCACCGCAGTCACCGCGTTCGCCGACGACGCCACAGTGATCGACGACGGCAACACCTACGAGGGCACCGCAGAGATCGAGCGGTGGCTGAGCCGATCCGCCACCGAGTTCACGTACACCACCGAACTCACCGGCGCTCAGCAGACCGACGCGACCCGTTACGTCGCCACGCACCACCTGGAAGGCAACTTCCCTGGCGGCACCGTCGATCTGCGCTATCAGTTCACACTCCGCAACGACCTCATCGAGCGCCTCGTCATCGAACCCTGACTCCGCTCCCGCGCCCCTGTCATCACCTACGCGTTCCGGGTCCCCGCCGGCGAGGCCTCACAGCAGGGCTTCGATGGTGATGGGCAGCTCGCGGATGCGGCGTCCGGTGGCGTGGTGGATCGCGTTGGCGATCGCTGCGGCAGCGCCGACCTGCCCGACCTCCCCGACGCCCTTGACGCCGAGCGGGTTGACGATCTTGTCTTCCACCTCGACGATCTCGACCTCGACGTCGGGGGCGTCGGCGTTGACCGGGACGAGGTAGTCGCCCAGGCCGGAGGCGACCCAGCGGCCACGGCCCGGGTCCATGTAGTTCGCTTCGAGGAGGGCCTGGCCCAGTCCCCAGAGCATCCCGCCCATGAGCTGGCTGCGGGCTGTCTTGGGATTGAGTACCCGGCCGGGGGCGAAGGCACCGACCATCCGCCGGACCCGGACGAGCGCGAGGTCGGGGTCGACGGCAACCTCGGCGAACTGGGCGCCGAAGGTCATCATCCCGTAGTTGTTGGTCCGGGGCCCGGGAGACCAGGCGCCGGCGGCTTCGACGTCGGGAAGGAAGTTTCGGTGGAGCAGATCTCCGTAGCTCTCCCCGGTCTCCGGCCGGTCGCGCAGCATCATGCGGCCGGCCTGCACGATGACGGTGCCGGGATCGGCGCCGTGCAGCGGTGACTGTGTATCGGCGACGGCCTGGGCCACGAGCTGGTTGCGCAGGTTGGTTGCCGCGGTGTGGACCGCGGCGCTGATCATGCCGGATCCCGAGGAGCCGACCGCGGCCGCGATGGTGGGCAGTGTGGTGTCACCGCCCTCGAAGCGGCAGCGCTCCATCGGGATGCCGAGGGCGTCGGCGGCGACTTGGGTCATCACTGTGGCGACCCCGGTGCCGAAGTCGGGCGTGGCGGCCTGCACCACGGCCGTGCCGTCGGAGTAGAGCCGGGCGCGGGCACGTTGCGGGTTGGTCGGCCCGTAGACGGGATATCCGGCCGTGGCCATGCCGTAGCCGATGAGCAGGTGGCCGTCACGATGCGAGCGGGGTTCGGGGTTGCGCCGCTCCCAGCCGAAGCGCTCGGCCCCGCGCTCGTAACACTCCTTGAGACCGCTGCTCGACCAGGGGTTGCCGGTGTTGGGGTCCGTATCGGTGTAGTTGCGCAGGCGTAGTTCGATGGGGTCGATGCCCAGTTGGTGGGCGAGGTCGTCCATCGTGCTCTCCAGCGCGAACATGCCCGTGGCCTCGCCGGGGGCCCGCATGAAGGTGGGCGTCATGGTGTTGGCGCGGATCAGCCGGTAGACGCCTTCGTAGTTCGAGCAGGCGTAGATCCGGGAGGCGACCCCGAGGGAGGGTTCGGCCCAGTCGTCGAAATGCGAGGTGGGCGAGAGCTTGTGGTGCCGCAGCGCGGTGATGCGTCCCTCCCTGCTCGCCCCCAGGGTGAGGCGCTGCTCCTGTTCCTCCCTGTGACCGACCGAGGTGAACATCTGCGCACGGGTCAAGTTGAGCTTGACCGGGCGTCCGACGTGGCGGGCGGCGAGCGCGGCCAGAGCGGGGTGCGCCCAGATCATGGCCTTGCAACCGAAGCTGCCGCCGACGTAGTGGGAGATGACGCGGACGTTCGAGGGGGTCAGGCCGAGCAGTGCGGCGACGGTGAGCTGGGTGGTGGCAACACCCTGCGTGGCGTCGTAGAGAGTGAGCCGGTCGCCGTCCCAGGCCGCAGTGGTGGCCGAGGGCTCGATGGGGTTGTGGTTGTTCGCGGCGTAGGTGAAGGTCGCGTCGATGCGCACATCGGCCTGGGCCAGCCCGGTCTCCACGTCGCCGCGTTGGTTCCGGCCCGGGATGAAGCCTGCGAAGATCGCCTCGGGCTCGTAGGCCTTGTCACGTGCCAGTTCCAGCCTTGTGACCGACGGCGTCTCCTCGTAACCGATGCGGATCAGCGCGCCTGCGTGCTGCGCGCGCTCCAGGGTGTCGGCGACCACGACGGCAACGGGCTGGCCCGTGTAGTGCACGACCTCGTCCTGCAGGGGGAAGAAGGTCTGCCCCGGGGCAGACATGCCCGCGAGCGAGGGAAGCAGCGGCGGCTGCGTGGCAACCTTGGGCAGATTCTCATGCGTGAGGATCGCGAGGACGCCCCTGGCTTCCAGCGCCTCGGAGGTGTCGATGTGCGTGATCCGCCCGCTGGGCACCCGCGCGCCGACCACGACGGCATAAGCCATGTTGTCGAGGAGGAAGTCCGCTGAGTAGTGCGCACCGCCGGTGACCTTGTGGCGGCCGTCGACCCGGTTGACGGGCTGTCCGATCGCGAGGGGCGTGCTCATGACGGACTCCCGGTGCCGGTGAGGGTCTCCAGGACGCGGACCATGGTCCGCTGGGCCAGCTCGACCTTGAACTCATTGAGCGGGGTGGTGCGGGCCGAGGCGAACTCCTCGCGGGCCGCCCGCTCGAACGTCTCGCGACGGGCCGGCGCTCCGCGCAGCAACTCCTCCGCACGGCGGGCCCGCCAGGGCTTGGTGGCAACGCCGCCGAGGGCCAGCCGCACCTCGCCGATGACACCGTCCGCCGCAGTCACCGCGGCGGCCACGGAGGCCAGGGCGAACTCGTACGACTCGCGATCACGGACCTTCAGGTACAGGGAGCTACGGGCCGCGGGCAGGCCCGGCACCTCGATACCCACGACCAGCTCACCGTGTTCGAGCGGGTGCTCCAGGTGCGGAGTCTCGCCCGGCGACAGGAAGAAGTCGTCGATCGGGTGGACCTGACGGCCGCGGGGACCCTCGGTGTGAATACGGGCATCCAGCGCCATCAGCGGCACGGCGACGTCCGACGGATGGGTGGCGATGCACTGATCGCTGACACCGAGGACGGCATGACCGCGGTTGAAGCCGTCCAGGGCGCTGCAGCCACTCCCCGGATCACGCTTGTTGCACGGCGACATCGCGTCGCGGAAGTAGCCGCAGCGCACCCGCTGCATCATGTTGCCCCCCATGCTGGCCATGTGACGCAGCTGCGCGGAGGCACCCAGGACCAGTGCCTGGGCCACCATGGGGAACCGCTCGCGCACCGCGGGGACATCGGCCACGTCGCTCATGCGCGCCAGGGCGCCGATGTACAGGCCGCCGTCGGGCCGCTCCTCGATCTGGGTGAGGGGAAGATCGTTGATGTCCACGAGCCGGCGCGGCAGCATGACGTTCTGGCGCAGCAGGTCCACTTCGGTCGTCCCGCCGGCCAGGAAGTCGCTGGTGGGGTCTGCGGCAACAGTGGCGACGGCGTCGACAACGGTACTGGCGCGGGAGTAGCTGATGGGCCGCACGAGAGATCTCCCTAGGCTTGGTCACGGACTGCACGAACGGCGGCTCGGATGTTCGGGTAAGCAGCGCAGCGACAGATGTTGCCGCTCATCCACTCCCGGATCTCGGCATCGTCGGAGGCATGGCCCTCTTTGAGCAGTGCCACCGCGGACATGATCTGGCCGGGCGTGCAGTAGCCGCACTGAAAGGCGTCCTGCTCAATGAACGCGCTCTGCATGGCGTCGAGTTCGTCGCCTTTTGCGAGGCCTTCGATAGTCGTCACCTCGCGCCCCTCGCAGGCGATCGCCAGCGTCAGACAGGCCAGCACCCGACGCCCGTCGACCCACACCGTGCACGCGCCGCAGGTGCCCTCGTCGCATCCCTTCTTCGCGCCCGTCTTGTGCAGCCGTTCGCGCAGCGCGTCCAGCAGGCTGACCCGCGGCTCGATTTCCATCGCGTGCTCGGCACCATTGACCGACAGCGCGACCCTCACCGGGCCGGGGCCGCGTTCCGGCAGGATGGGGGCCTCGGCAACCCGGGACGGGATATGCGGTGCAGCCACTGGCGGACCTCCTTGGTTTCCCGATTCATCCTGTTTCATCTCAAACAGGGCTGCCACTCGGGCTGGCCGGCGGCCACCGGGGGCTCAAGTCAGCCAAAAGGGCAATGAGCCCGTTTGGGCTGGCTGAGCGAGCAGCAGCCGTACACCAGCTTCCGCTCCGGCAAGGCCGACAGCCCCGGGTACACGGCGGAGCAGGCCGCGACGGTCGCCGACTTCCGGGAGAGGATGCGCCGGCTGAGCGTCCAGGTGGCGACCCACCGGTACTGTCACGCTCCGGCTCGTCCGGCTGCCGTAGCGGATCGTGATTCGGGGGAGGGTCCTCCGAAGTCGTTATTGGTCCCGCTCAGCCCACCTTTATCGAGGTGGGCAGCGTGCTGGGCACGACGGGCTTGTTCTGGCAGCCGAGCGTGTTCGTCATGACGCGCGCCGAGTGCAGGAGGAGCGCGAGATGGTCTCGAAGGTTCACGCTGTCGGTGAGCGTGTCGGTCAGCTCGCCCGTCAGGGGGACTTCCCGCTCCTGCCCTGCCGGGGTGCCCGGTATCTTGCACTGCACGTAGACCTGGTATCTGGCTTCCCTGTACCTATCGACCCCGTGGACGAGCTTCACGTCCGAATTGACCTGCGTCAGGTCAGGGCTTGATCAAGTTCCGTAGGTGTCCGGATCGTTGGTGATGCCCAGGATGGGGAGTGCTCGTTGGGGCTCGTCGCGGATCGCCCGGGTCGTCTTGGCGATGTTGTCGGCTCCGAGGGTTTTCAGCGCGCCGATGGCGAGGTTGCGGAGGGTCGCCATGGCCCGTGGTGCGGTCCCGCTGTGGACGGTGGAGGCGTCCTCGGCGAAGGTGACATCCCTGATGTGGTGCGAGGAGTTCTCCACCGCCCAGT